>JBDTMM010000008.1:0-15827 GCA_039934275.1 Flavitalea sp.
TTTGTATCTGCACCAAATAATAATGGAAAATGATAGCCAAGATTATTTGCGCGCATATCCGCTTCCGTTAGCGCTGCCAATTGTTCCACTTCTTCTTTTGTAGATCGTGCAAATTCAATCACCAGTATTGCCGCAGGATCACCCAGAACAAAGAAACGGTTCCTTGCCTGTTCTATGTTGCCCTTTGTACACTCAAGGATGTAATGGTCTATCAATTCGCTTGCGTTGGGTTTATATTTTAATGCGATAAGATTTGCGCGCAGCGCTTCATCGATTGAATTAAAATGAACGCACAACAGACCGGCTTCCTTTGGTGGAAGCGGTACTACGTTTAATTTTATTTCAGTAATAAATGCAAGTGTTCCTTCTGAGCCAGCTATCAGTTTACAAAAGTTAAAATCCTGTTCACCGGCAGTAAATGGAGCGGAATCCAGAAGTACATCCAGTGCATATCCTGTATTTCTTCTTTCTACTTCTTTTTTTGGAAATTCTTTTCTTATTTCAACCTGATTGTTATAATCGCTGAGTATTGATCTTGTAGTTTGATAAATCTGTGCCTCGAGCGTTATTCCCTCGCATTTTTTATGGAACTCCTCAATATCAAGTGATTTGAATTGGACAACAGAGCCATCACTCAGCAATGCTTTTACTTCCAGTAAATGCTCGCGGGTGCTTTTATAAATGATAGAATTTGATCCGCAGGAATTATTTCCTACCATACCACCCATCATCGCGCGGTTGGCCGTAGAAGTTTCCGGTCCGAAGAATAATTGGTGTTCCTTTAAATAAACATTCAGCTCATCGCGTATCACTCCTGGTTGTACGCGCACCCAGTTTTCTTCTTTATTCAGTTCAAGTATGCTGGTAAAGTTTCTTGAAATATCTACCACGATTCCATTTCCAACCACCTGTCCCGCAAGTGAAGTACCCGCGGCGCGTGGAATTAATCCAACCGAATTTTGATTCGCATAGTGAATCAGTTTTTTTAGATCGTCAATGGTTTTTGGAATGGCTACCGCAAGTGGCATTTCGCGATATGCGGATGCATCGGTTGCATACAGTATCCGCATTGTATCATCATAATGAAGTTCTCCCTCCAATTGCTTTGCCAATTGTTTAAGGCCCTTCTCCATTATTTTACCCATTGTATTTTATCAGCTAATGGTATCATGCGCATTCCTTCGCGGAGTGTATTATCGGAATATCCGAGATAAAGAACTCCCAACACACGGTCTTCGTCGCCCAGCTTCAAAAAGGACCGGAATGCGGGGTTATGGACCATTCCGCCGGTGCTCCAGAAAGAAGCAATCCCTTTTCCTGTGGCCCCGAGTAAAATGTTTTGTACCGCGCACGCGGTAGCAGAAACTTCTTCTATTTCAGGTATTTTATGATTCTCTATTCTTTTCATCCACGCGATGATCACGTGTGAAACATTATTACCCAGGTTAACCAGATTGTCATACTTCATCTGGGTAAAACTTTCGGGATTTGTATTTGCTTTAAATAATTCGGCATGTTCCTTTGTGAAGTCTTTTACTTTGGCTGAATCATAAACAATAAAGCGCCACGGTTCCGTTCTCGCATGAGTCGGGGCCCAATCAGCAAGAGAGAGTAATTCATTAACGTCCTTGTCATCAATCACCTGCCCGTTCATTTTGTCGGGCTTGGTGGATCTTCTTAGCTTGATCGCCTGCGCAAGATCAGTCTCCTGAATATCATAATTCATTGGCGCAAGTTACTGCACAGATCTGGCAATCTGTTCTACTTTCCTTCGTTAATGTGCCATCTATTATCGTCGCCGCCCTCCAGATCTCCATTGCTATTGGCAACTTTAACATCGCCGGAAATGTCGTTGCCCATGTTATGGGAATCGTGGCCTTTACTGCCTCGTTCGAGGAAGGTCTTTCCCTTTTTTTCTTCAGCCTTGGTCTTATCGTCTTTATTGTCGGTTTCTTTTTTAATGTTGCTCATAAAGATGAATGTAAGTTCCTAATACATTGCTTAAAAATGGTGCCCTATATACAAAAAATGTCAGGGCATGTGTTTTGTAACCAATGATAAGGTTACATTTTCTTCAACAACATAAAAACGAAACATGAAAAAATTAAGTTTAGCAGCCATTATTGGTCTGTCAGTATTTGCCTTACAGAGTTGTAATGACCATTCAAGCGACCCCGTTAAAAGCGCCAACGAAACCAATGACGTAATGCTCGATTCTGCCAGACATGATTCTATTGGAACCGCTTCAACTCCCGTTTCTGAAGATGACTCTAAATTTGCTGTTAAAGCCGCAAGTGGTGGAATGATGGAAGTACAATTAGGGGAATTAGCGCAACAAAAAGCATACAGCCGCAGGGTTAAAGATTTTGGGGCAATGATGGTGCGTGATCATACAAAAGGCAATGATGAACTGAAGAGTTTAGCAGGAATGAAAAGCATCACCCTGCCCCCTGCTCCTGGTGAAGATCACATGGATCATATAAAAAACTTATCTAAAAAATCAGGAAAAGAATTTGATAAGGATTATATGAAAATGATGGTAGATGATCACAAAGAAGATATAGATGATTTTAAAAAGGAAGCAACCGATGGCAAGGATAGTGATGTAAAAGGATTTGCAGGAAAAATACTTCCGGTTTTGGTAACCCACCTTGATTCTGCAAAAGCAGTATTAAGCAGTTTGAAATAAAAATTAAACTCTTTTTATGGCACAAAATAATTATCTCTTTCCTGAAAAATCTGAACCAGGAAATATTGAGGGTACTACGGATAATGCCGCTCAAAGAGAAAAATATCTCCGTGATGCCGGCAAAATTGAGGACTTTCCTGAAACAGAACCTGTCGCAAAAATGAAATCAGCTATTTCTAAAAAAGAGGATCCTGTTATTGACGAAGGCCACACAAGGGAATGGCAGGACAGGGCGCGCGTGGTAATCGATTCAAAGGAGAGCCTCAATGAGTATGCCTCGCCAAATCAGAGTCCTGCAAATACCGGTGATCAGGAAGAGGTAGAAGAGAAGGGGCAGCACCTAAGGGAAAAAAATAATCAGAATTACTAAGGCTGGAGTTTAGAATACCCATCCAAGGGTAAGACAAACCATTACAATTAATGGCGATGGTAATTTTGTGTAAGTCAGGAGTAACCATGTACTGATTATCACAGAAATATTAAGGGCGCTTACCGTTTTAAATTCAGTGAGGGAGATGTCGTGCATCATATAAAATGTAGAGGCTACCATTATTCCTACCACTACCGCATTAATTCCTTCCAGCGCACGATATACCACGGCATATTTTTTCAGGTTATGCCATATTGGAAAAAAAATAATACTAATAAAGCACTTGGCAGAAATATGGCTACCATACCAATTATGCCACCTGCGACCTGCCAATACGGGCCCTTGTCTTTTAAGGCCATTCCTCCAGTAAAGGATGCAATGGAAAAGACGGGGCCCGGAATGGCCCTTACAATGCCCGCACCGATGTAGAAGTCTTCTCTGTCTATTTGGATAACGTTTTGATGCTTGTCCTGGTTTTTTCTTTGCACAACCGGCGAAGTTGGCCTTTCAACAAACTGTTCGTACATCATTGGAATAAGTACCTGTCCGCCCCCAAACACAAGACTTCCGAAACGATAAGTATTCTCAAACAGGTTATAAGCGCGCCTGTGAGGCCAGTCATTTTTTCGCGCTGTTTCGCTAAATACCCCTGCAAGAAAAAAGATAATGGCAAACATCCAGATGTTGCCCCACTTTATTTTTTTAGGGGGGGTGCCTTTTTGCGGAATTCTCTTTTTACTGATGTTGGTTACGAATCCCCCAAGTACAATCAATAATGGAAATATCCAGGGACTTTTAAAAAGCAGGTACGTTACTATGCTGCTTACAACAAAAATGATCGTTGTAATATTATTATTCACCGCCACTTTAAATGAACGCGTTGCAGCATAGGCAAGAAATCCAACTGCCATAGGCTGAATGAATTTAAAAAGATCTTCCGCCCATGCTCTTGTTCCGAGATAATGGAGCAAAAATGAAAAAATCGTCATCAATAAACAAGCAGGTAAAATCCATATCAGTAACGTGAGCACCGCAAGCCAAACGCCCCCTCTTTTAAATCCTATCAGAGTAAGAACCTGTGTAGACGAGGCTCCCGGAAGAAGCTGACAAAAAGAATTGTATTCGAGCAATTCCCGTTCATCCACATCGTGACGTTTATTTACAAAGGTTTTCATCATCATTCCGTAGTGTCCCTGCGGACCTCCGAAGGCGGAAATGCTGTGAAGAAAAACGGCTTTAAGAAATGGAATATGACGCAACAGTATCATCGAAGTGGTCTGATCTATTTTAATACAATTTATACAAATCGACTCATTCCATGTTGCGGTAATAACCGTTGCGTTCAATTTCGTTCATAACCTTTTCAGGAACGAGGTAACGAATAGACTTTCCTGAAGCAATCGATTTACGAATGTATGTGCTTGAAATTTCCAGCAGTGGTGCTTTCAGTATAATGATATTTTTTCCGGCGTACTTATTTTCTGTTTTAAATCCCGGTCGTTCATAAACAATCACCTCGTAATTATGTAATATCTGTTCATAATTTTTCCATGCCGGAAGGTTTTGAAAACTATCACTGCCCATGATCACCGAAAATTGGTGAGCCGGAAATCTTTCACCAAGGTAGGTGAGTGTGTCAATGGTGTAAGATGGTTTCGGCAATCGGAACTCAATATCGGAGGCCTTCAGCCGTGGATCATTTTCTATGGAAGTTTGAATGAGAAAAAGCCTGTGGTATTCGTTGAGCAGTGCAGCAGATTTTTTTAACGGGTTTTGGGGCGATAAAACAAACCAGACCTGGTCTAGGCCAGTATGCTGAACGATATGGCTCGCGATAATTAAGTGGCCGATGTGAACAGGGTTAAAAGAGCCGAAATATAGTCCAATTTTCATTCTAAATATATGAAAATCAATGTTTTATATAACTTCTTCTACAAAGATGGAATCCGCTTCGCTAAGCCTTAGGCTAAGGGAATATCCCGAAACTGCTATCGAAATGGGATCACCCAAGGGTGCCACCTGGTCTATCCGAATGTTTTCTCCCGGCAAACATCCCATTTCCATCAACTTGAGAAGCAGATCATTATTCTCGAATGAAACAATTTTTACCCATCTCCCCTGCTTAATTTGCGACAATCTCTTCATACACGGCAAAAGTAGTTTTGTAGCGGGTAATAACATTACGATTTTTGGAAATGACTGATTTTCGCTGTGTAATGAAGATGAAAGTGCGCGGTATGTATGAATATACACCGAAGACAGACCGAAAATACCCTAATTCATCACTACTATAACAATGGCTGAGAGGAACGCTGAAATTGTAAAGTATCATTTTTTAACTCCTTTCGGGTTTCCTCAAAGAAAAGCTCGGAAGAGGGCCATCGTGGAGTTATTCAGGAAGGAGGGAATTAATCTCAATACACTCAATTATATATTCTGCACAGACAAATATCTTTTAAAGATCAACCAGGACTTTTTAAAGCATAATGATCTCACCGATGTCATCACTTTTGATCTCTCAGAAACTAACTACGTCGTAACCGGTGAAATATACATCAGCATTGACCGGGTAAGAGAGAATGCTAAGAATTTCAAAGTAAGTCTGCAAAAAGAAATCCTGCGTGTAATGTTTCATGGTGCGCTTCACCTCTGTGGCTACAAAGACAAGAATCCAAAGGATGTTGTAATGATGAGAACCAAGGAAGACTTCTATCTAAACAAATACCACAAATCAAAATAGTGTTCCCCGTGGAACATACTCCCCTCCATTTCACGTGAAACACTTTTAACTCCAAAGCAGAATATCATAATTTTGTACCATGTTTCAAGAATATGATGTGATTGTAGCAGGGGCAGGCCATGCAGGCTCCGAGGCTGCCGCAGCTGCAGCGAATATGGGTTCGAGGGTTCTGCTAATCACTATGAACCTTCAGACCATAGGGCAAATGAGCTGTAATCCCGCAATGGGTGGTATAGCAAAAGGTCAAATAGTGCGGGAGATTGACGCTATGGGCGGATATTCAGGAATAGTGGCCGATAAAAGCATGATTCAATTTAGAATGTTGAACAGATCAAAAGGCCCGGCCATGTGGAGCCCACGATCACAAAACGACCGGCAGCTTTTCTCTACCACCTGGAGAGAGCTTTTGGAGCAAACACCAAATATTGACTTTTACCAGGATATGGTGAAGTCGCTCATCATTAAAGACAACCAGGTTTGCGGCGTAATCACCAATCTGGGCCATGAAATACGCGCAAAGGCAGTGATAATCACCAGCGGAACCTTTCTAAACGGCGTTATCCATATCGGCGAAAAGAAATTTGGAGGCGGAAGGGTAGCAGAAAGTGCAGCAACAGGAATAACAGAGCAGTTAGTTTCCTATGGCTTTGATAGTGACCGCCTTAAGACCGGAACCCCGCCAAGAGTTGACGGAAGGAGCCTGAATTATTCAGTAATGGAAGAACAGCTTGGAGATGAAGAGGTCGTTGGATTCTCTTACCTGAACACTGAAAAACCCAAACAACAAAAGAGCTGCTGGGTAACCTACACAAATTCCGAGGTACATGAGCTTTTAAAAACTGGCTTTGACCGCAGTCCAATGTACACGGGACGTATTGGAGGGGTGGGACCAAGGTACTGTCCGAGTATTGAAGATAAAATCAATCGTTTTGCCCAAAGAGACCGGCACCAGTTGTTTGTAGAACCGGAAGGATGGAACACCGTAGAAATTTACGTGAATGGCTTCTCAACATCCCTACCAGAAGAAGTGCAATACGAAGCCCTTCGTAAGGTAAGCGGGTTTGAAAATGTGAGGATGTTCAGGCCGGGATATGCTATTGAATATGATTATTTTCCGCCCACTCAACTAACCTATTCCCTTGAGACTAAGCTACTTAAGAATTTATTTTTTGCTGGCCAGATTAATGGTACAACTGGATATGAGGAAGCCGCATGCCAGGGATTGATGGCTGGGATCAACGCGCACCAGAAGGTAAGGAACCTTGAACCACTGATACTAAAAAGAAGTGAAGCCTATATAGGCGTACTGATCGATGATCTCATCAGCAAAGGCACAGATGAACCCTACCGCATGTTTACGTCAAGGGCGGAGTTCAGAACGATCCTCAGGCAGGACAATGCAGATATGAGGTTAACAGAATTAAGTTACAGGCTGGGTCTTGCATCGCAGGAAAGAATGGAACTGCTTAGAAATAAAAAAGAATCGATAATAAGGATCCATCAAAATTTAAAAGAGGTTTCTCTTGTTCCGGAAGAAGTGAATAATTATTTGGAAACAAAACATTCTGCAGCCATAGAACAAAAACAAAAATTACTTCAATTGTTGCTAAGACCAAATATTGATCTGCCATCATTGATGATCGCTATTCCAAAAGTAAACGAGCTGCTAAAAGATTTTACGAAAGAAGAAATTGAGCAGGCAGAAATACAGGTGAAGTACGAGGTGTACATTGAAAAAGAAAAAGAGTTAGTGAAAAAAATGTCGCAGCTGGAAAATTTAAAAATACCAGATAATTTTAATTACGATAGAATTTCTGCGCTGTCGAATGAAGCATTACAAAAATTTAAAAAGATAAAACCAACAACCCTTGGCCAGGCCAGCCGCATATCAGGAGTCAATCCAAGTGACGTGCAAATACTGATGGTTTTTATGGGCAGATAAATTCAAATGTGTTACAACCCGTACCTGGCGCTGATTTCAAGCATTCTTTCAATTGGTTTTCTTGCAGCGATCCTTGTTTCTTCTTCCATCAGCAGTTCCGGTAATTCGTATTTCATGCATAAATATACCTTTTCCAGAGTATTTAATTTCATATGTGGACAATCATTGCACGCGCAACTGTTTGTTGGTGGTGCCGGAATAAATTTTTTATGCGGCGAAGATTTTTGCATCTGGTGAATAATTCCGGTTTCAGTGGCAACGATATATTCTTCGGAAGAATCCTTCTCGCTGAATTTCAATAAACCGGTTGTTGATCCAACATAATCTGCCAGCTTAAGAATTATTTCTTCGCATTCCGGATGAGCGAGCAATTTTGCTTTTGGATATCTTGTTTTTAGTTTTACAATTTTCTCGAGGCTAAACATTTCATGCACCATGCATGCGCCGTTCCACAGCAACATATCCCTTCCGGTTTTTTTTATTAGGTAAGCACCAAGGTTTTTATCGGGTGCAAAAATGATGGGTTGATCCTTCGGCACACTTTCCACGATGTAAGGTGCGTTACTGCTTGTGCAGATGATGTCGCTCATGGCCTTTATTCCTGCGGAGCAGTTGATGTAGGAAATGACGATATGATCCGGGTGTTTCTCCTTGAACTTTCTAAACAGGGCGGGAGGAGCTGAATCGGCAAGAGAACATCCGGCTTTTAAATCGGGGAGAACGACCTTCTTTGAGGGATTTAGAATTTTTGCCGTTTCGGCCATAAAGTGAACCCCGGCGAAAACGATCATATCCGCTTTGGTCTTCTCTGCCTGCTGAGCCAGTCCAAGGCTGTCGCCGATGTAGTCGGCAATATCCTGGATGTCACTTTCCTGGTAGTAGTGTGCGAGCACCACGGCATTTTTTTCTTTCTTCAATTTTTCGATCTCGCTGAAGAGATCGAGCGTGGGATCGATCTCCATGTCCAGATATCCTTTTGATTCGATTGTTTCTGTGTTCATAACTATTGTAGTATATAATAATATACCTTATTTATATAAAATACCTATTACTATTAGGGCTGTGGATTCGGGGATAAATGATTGTTCATTGTTTTTGGTAAAGTTACAATCCCTGCTTTAAACGCTTGTATTCACAGATAATTCACACTATCTTTAGTGACTCCCACTCACTCTTAGCTGTTTATTAACGTCTGCGGAACAAGTTGCAGGTGGGTAAATAGTTCTAAAAAATGCACAATATCGGTGTGCAGGAAAGGGGTATAAATGAGGGATTGTGGACATTGACCTTATCCGGTCGACGAGTTGGATAAGTTAGTTTCCAATTACCCACCAGAACCGATGATTAAAAAAGGGGCTTATTAACAGAAAAAAGGGGTTTTCAACGGCCCCTGTTAATGTTGTTTCCACGGGCTGTTTCACACAATGGTTTTTAGCCTATTTTTGCGATCCGTTAAATAAAACGCCATATACTATTATGTCTATAATTCAGACCATACGTGATAAAGCCGCCTGGATAGTGATAGGAGCCATAGCCCTTGCCCTGATCGCATTCATTGTTCAGGATGGTTTCCGTAGCAAAAGCCTTTTTGGTGACGACACAACTAATATCGGTGTTGTTAATGGAAAAAAAATAAGCGCCCTCGAATTTGAAGAAAGATTCAAAAGAGCAGAAGACACGTATAGTCAGCAGGGATATCCTTTAAACGATATGCTTCGCGGTAATATCCGTGATGGGTTATGGAACGAATATGTGGATGATGCAATCATGAGTGATAAATATGAAGACCTCGGCATCGAGGTTTCGGACAAGGAACTGAGCGACATATTGTATGGACAGAATCCTCCACAGGATATGAAGCAGCAGTTTTCAGATCCCAATACAGGATTGTACGATGCTAATGCTGCATACCAACAGATCCAGGCACTGAAAAAACAAAAGACCTCACCCCAGTACCAGAGTTTTTTCAATCAATATCTTCCTGCTCTTGCAAAAAACCGGCAGAAGGAAAAATATATGTCGCTGATCGCAAACAGTTTTTATGTTCCAAAATGGCTGGTGCAAAAAACAAATGCAGATAACAGCCTTAAGGCATCAATCAGTTATATTAATATACCGTATTCAACAATCAGTGATTCTGCCGTGAAGGTTACCGATGACGCAGTACAACAATATGTAAATAAACATACAGACGAGTTTAAGCAGGAAAAAACAAGAACGCTGGAATATGTAATGTTCGATGCGGGACCAACGGCAGCAGATAGCGCCGCGTTATACACGCAGGTAAACTCATTGAAAAGTGAATTCACCACCACTACTGATATTCCTGCTTTTTTGGTAAGAAACGGTTCTGAAACTTCTTATGCGGATGTATTTCAGTTGAAATCGAAAATAAATTCTCCGCACGTTGATACGCTTGTGGCTTTGGAAGAAGGACAGGTAACCGGACCATACGTTGAAGGAGGAAATTATGTACTTGCAAAAATGATTGCAAAAAGAACATTGCCTGATAGCGTAAAGGTTCGTCATATATTAATAAAAACAGGGGAACAGGGAAAAATTACCATTGCGGATTCCATTGCAAAGAAAAGAATTGACAGTGTTGAAATGGCAATCAGGAACGGTGCGAAATTCGATTCAATGGTTGTAAAATATAGTGACGACCAGGGCAGCAAAGATAAAGGAGGGGTGTATGATTTCAGCGCTTCACAATTCGGAACAATAAGCAAAGAATTTGCGGAAACGATTTTCTACGGAAAGGCAGGAGATAAAAAAGTGGTGCGTGTTGAAAACGGTTCTTATAGCGGATACCATTATATAGAAGTACTGAATCAGAAAGATTTTGAACCTGCATATAAGATCGCAATCTTTTCAAAAGCGATTTTGCCGAGTGATGAAACCAACAGTCGTGTTGGTGGACTTGCGGCACAGTTTGCAGGACAAAGCAGGAATAAAAAACAATTCGACGATAACGCAAGGAAAAATAAATATAACAAGATCGTAGCTGCCGACCTCAAACCGTTGGATGCTACCATCAATGGTTTAGGCAGCAGCCGTGAAATGGTGAAATGGGCATTCGATGCAAAAGTTGGCGACGTTGCTGAAAGCTCTTATCAGGTAGATGATAAATATGTTGTTCCTGTTTTGACAAATGTGTACGAAGAAGGAACAATGCCGGTTGAAAAAGCAAGACCGATGGTTGAGGCTATTATAAGGAACGATGAGAAAGCAATGCAGATAAAGAAAAAGTTGGGAAGCTATGCTACGCTGCAGGCGGCAGCAACTATCGCAGGTCAGCAGGTATTTAAGTCAGACAGCATTATGTTCAGCAGCATCTTTATACCAAATGTTGGCCAGGAGCCCAAGGCGATCGGGGCATCGTTTGACAAGGCCAATCAATCAAAGCCGTCGTTGCCTATTGATGGCAATGGTGGTGTATTTGTAATTCAGATTGAAAACATGGAAGCAGTCGCTTCTGCTGAGCCGGATGTGGCACAGATCCAAACGCAGATCCAGCAAAACGAGGTAAGGGCGTTGTCTGATCCGAGGATCATCAGCGCGATCATTAAAAAGAGTGTTAAGATTAAAGATAACAGAAGCAAGTTCTTTTAGATTCTCTGCTTAAAAGAGCTAAAACCCCGCAATTGCGGGGTTTTCAGTTGAAGTGAGTGAATGCGCCATTATAAAATATTCTGAATTAGGTTAACTTTGCACATCATGGCAGAGGAGATCATAAATAAGGTGGCATCGAGTGCGTTGTTGCAGGTAGATCTTGAGGAATTTTATCCAAAGGAAGAAGTGGTGGTATTTGATCTGAAGCCGCATCTGTTCATGGAACTGATCTTGAAAGAAAAAGATTTCAGGGAAGCCTTACAAAAACTGGATTGGTCGGGATATGAAAACAAGATAGTAGCGGTTACCTGCACGGCAGATGCCATCATTCCGGTTTGGGCCTACATGTTGATTGCAAGTTACCTTGAGCCGATAGCGACCCAGGTTATTTTTGGTGATGAAAAAGCTGCGATCAAACAAGTCTTCATTCAGAATATCGATCGGATAGATGCAGAACAATATGCCGAAAAACGCGTGGTTATAAAAGGCTGCGGTGATTTGCAGATCGAAGCGTTCGCGTATATGGAAATCACAAAAAAATTAAGGCCGGTAGTAAAAAGTATTATGTATGGAGAGCCATGCAGCACCGTGCCGATTTATAAGAAGAAATAATTTATTTTAAAACCAGCCTCTTTTTTTAAAAATGTAAAGCATTACGGCAGGAATCAGCAGCGTAATGAGTACCGTTGAGTAAAAACCGGCGTGAGTATGCGCAAAAGGGATTACGTCGAAGTTCATACCAAAAATACCAACGATTACAGTGGGGGGTGCAAGCAGGCAGGTAACGATTGCCATCACTTTCATTACTTCATTCATCCTTAAGTTTACATTGCTGATATACACATCCTGGATGTTTACCAATACGTCGCGGTAATTTTCCGTTAATTCATGAGCCTGGACAATGTGATCAGAAATATCTTTAAAGTATTTGGTGTTATTATCCTGAAGAAGGTCGCTTTCGCTTCTGATGATGCCATTTATAAGATCACGAACGGGAGTGATGTTTCTTTTTAAGATAATTAATTCGTTTCGTAGTTTATTGATGCGTGGCAGTGCGCGCGATTTTGTATTCCGCATAACTTCTTCTTCCAATTGTTCGATGCAATTACCAAGTTTTTCCATCACCACGAAATAATTATCTACGATAAGATCGAGCAAACTGTAACAGAGATAGTCTGCGCCATTTTGCCTGAGTTTTGAGTTGACAATTTTAAGGCGGTCACGCAAAGGATTAAATACATCACGCGTTGCATCTTCCTGGAAGGAGATCACAAAATCGGTTCCGAGTACAAGGCTTATTTGTTCCTGTTCTACGGCACTTTCCTTTGAATTAAAATACAGCATATTCAGGAGGCAGTACAAAATGGGTCTAATCTCGTCCATCTTAGGCCGCTGGTTGATACTAAGAATGTCTTCAACAATCAGGTAATGGATATCGAATTCACCGGCGATGGCCTCTACGTCTGCTTTTCTCAAGCCATCAATATTTATCCAAGTAGTGTGTTTATTATCTTTTAAACCGACACATTTCTGTACATCTGCGAGTTTGTCTTCTATTATTTCTTCATTGTTGTAATTGTATACGCATATTTTAACATCAACGGCTTCTTCGCGATGAGGTGCAATGGTTGGGTTTACGGAAAGGATCTTTTTTGAAGTTCCAGTCCCGAATATTGCCGGAACACCGAGGTATCTGAGATATTTATCGGGATTGATTTCCATTATTAATAATTAACCATACTATAATTTTTCATAGAGCGCCCTGAGTTTATCATGGGTCATTATCTTTTCCCATTCTTTACCAAGTGCATTTTCCCAAAGGGGTTTCATTCCAAGAGATACAGTAATCATTTTTTCAAAATCATTATCACTCAGCCCTTTGGTGATATGCTGTGGAATATCTACTTTATTTTTTTCAACCATGTATTTAAATTCCTTTACGCCGGCGGGGTAAAATTCTTCCAGCTTGTCGAATACAATGCAATTTCCAATTCCGTGTTTGGTGCCGAGTAAATAACTCAGTCCATAACTAACGGCATGTGCTACGCCAACCTGTGAGTAAGCAATGCTCATGCCGCCCGCATAAGAAGCCATCATTAACTGGTCGTCGCTTTCGTTGTTCCATTCCTCTTTTTCTACAAAGACTTTCCTACACAAATCGAGTGCCTTTTCGCCATATGATTTACTGAATTCATTAAGATATGTGCCGGTTAAACTTTCAATGCAATGAATGTAACAATCCATACCGGTGTAAAACCTTTGATTGACCGGTGCGTTGGTGGTGAGCTCGGGATCCAAAACGATCTGATCGAATGGAGTGAAATCTGAATTCATGCCAAGCTTCCTGGTAGGGCCCGTTAACACCGTAGTTCTGGACACTTCGGCGCCAGTACCGCTAAGCGTAGGAATGCCTGCCTTATAAACCCCGGGAACCTTTACGAGATCCCAGCCCTGGTAATCGGAAGATGAACCGGGATTGGTCATCATCAGGCCCACAGCCTTGGCAAGATCCATGGTTGAACCACCACCAATACCGATTACGCCACTCACCGTACCAAAATTCTCTTTTAATTCATTGGCAATGCTATCGACATACTTTGTTTTGGGTTCATGGGTAACATCAACAAAGATTACCTGGTCGTTGGATTCAACGGGCACGCGGTTAGCAAGCGGTTTGTTCCGGAAGAAATGATCTACAAGAAAAACCATAGGAGCACCATTCCTGCGATGAGGCACAAGTATATCGCCCAGCTGACTGAAACAGCCGCGCCCGTACACTACATAGTCAACCATTTTAAAATTCCTGAATTTCATGCGTATTAATTTAATTGGATACAAGGGCAGCAGCACCAAACACTCCGGCGCTGTCGCCAAGGGAGGGTCTGAGGATTTTTACATCAACCCTGTTATTGAATATAAATTGTTTTAAAGATGATGGACCTTCTGAGTACAAATGGTCGATATTTCCTACTCCGCCGCCGATTACTATCACGTCCGGATCGAGTATGTTTGTTACAACTGACACTGCTTTTCCGAAGAAAAACAGCAGTCTTTCTATAGTTTTTTTAGCGCATTCATCCATGCCTTTTTCATATCGTGATACGATTTCTTCCAACATTATCTTTTCTCCCGTCAGGGAAAAATAATACTTCTGTAATGCCGGACCAGCAAGTACGGTTTCCACGCAACCAACCCTGCCGCAATAGCATGGTCCACCGGATTCATCAAGAAAATTATGCCCCCATTCCCCGGCAATGCCCTGACAACCGCCCCATACCGTTTTATTAAATACTATGCCGCCGCCAACACCTGTTCCCATTATAATTCCAAAAACCATTTTTGCATTAGGGGCCTCTTCCTTTACGATGCCCCATTTTGTTTCGGCGAGCGCAAAGCAATTGGCATCATTCGCAATTTCTATAGGAATCCCAAGTGCTTCTTCAACATCTTCTTTCAGGGGCATATTATTCAACTGCGTTGAATTACAATTTTTCATGGTCTGTAGTATCGGATCGAGTACACCCGGAGTACCAAAGCCAATCGTTTCCGGTTTAAGACCGGACTGAGCCGACATTTGATTAACCAGCTTTTTTATCTGATCAACAATGTGCGGATAACCCTGACTGGCTTCGGTATCCACGCGTATTTTTATGAATGGTGTTGGATCGGAAAGGGAGCGAAGGATAACGCCTTCAATCTTTGTTCCGCCCAAATCGATACCCCATAGAGGTTTATTCATTACAACCGTTTTTGCATTTAAGCGCCGGTAATTTACAAAAGCTTTGTGGCTCTTTGTAAGTCTTCCGGAGTATCAATTTCTATTCCCATATAAGTTGTAACCACCATTTTTATTTTAATACCATGTTCAAGATATCGCAGGCATTCGATTTTTTCCGTGGCTTCCAGTGGAGTTAATGGCCAGGATGTAAAATCGAGGAGCGCCTTTTTTCTAAAAGCGTACACGCCAATATGTTCGAAATAGGGAACCAGTGTTGGTTTATTTCTTGGATATGGAATAATACTTCGGCTGAAAAATAAGGCGTTGTAATGAAGGTCCACGACTACTTTCACATAGTTTTCATCGTGAATGTATTTTTCTTCTTTCATTACCTGCATCAGCGACCCAACCTGAACGGAATCGTCATTGAAAACGGTCAATAATTTTTGAAGTGCTTCTTTGTTAACGAAAGGTTCATCGCCTTGAACGTTTACGATAAGATCAACATCGAGGGTTGCGGCTGCTTCAGCTATGCGGTCGGTACCGCTTTCATGAGGTCGTTTGCTCATAATGGCCTTACCGCCATTTTTTGATATTTCTCCGAAGATAATATCGCTGTCGGTTACTACAATTACTTCATCGAAAAGTCCGGAGGCAACCGTATTATCGTAAGTGTGCCTGATAACGGTTTTGGTACCCAGTTGCTGCATCAGTTTTGCCGGAAAACGGGTTGCGGCATATCGTGCAGGAATCATT
>JBDTMM010000009.1:0-15704 GCA_039934275.1 Flavitalea sp.
GATGATAAAAGGGGAACAGTAATGTCCTATACCATCGATCCGGCAACAGGGTTCATTACAAAGCTCAATGAACAATCCACCGAAGGGAGAGGGCCGGCCCATGTTAGCGTAGATCCGAAAGGGCGATTCGCGTATGTGGCCAACTATGGTGAGGGAAATTTTGCAATCTATCCTATCCTTCGTGATGGGAGTTTGGGAAGTGCGCGCCAGGTGATACAATACGAAGGCGGCGGCTTCGACACTGCATTGCAAAAGCATCCTTTCGTGCATTCCGTGATTCCTTCAGCAGATGGAAAATTTATTTATGTTTCCTCACTCGGTCATGATAAGATCATGATTTATAGTGTAAGTGAATCCGGAAATTTTACACCGGCAACAATTCCCTTTGTAAGTTCCACACCCGGTTCGGGTCCAAGGCATTTAGCAATTCATCCAAATGGACGATTTGCGTTTTCTGTTGAAGAAATTTCTACATCAATTGCCTCTTATAAAAGAGATCCAATTACCGGCGCACTTGTACCTTTAGAGCGGTTTAAGATGGTACCGCCAGAATACAAGACAAGAACTTCCGGTGCCGACGTGCATCTTTCCCCGGACGCAAAGTTTTTATACGTCTCAGTACGGGATATGAACAGGATAGCCGTGTATAGTGTAAATGGTAAAACAGGAAAGCTAACTTCCGTGGCGCTTGAAGATGGAAGGGGCGATCATCCTCGGAATTTTTGCGTAGACAAAAAAGGGGATTATGTTTTTGTGGAAAATATGAAGTCTGATAACATCGCCATTTTCAAAAGAGATCGCGTTACCGGCAGAATGACGTTTGTGAATGATGCAAAAATTCCAAAGGTGGCCTGCCTGATACAGCGATAGATTAATAATTTCCGGCAAATAATAAATGGGTAAACATACATTCTATTAAATTAAAAACATGAAAAGAAGAGATGTTCTCAAGGGATTAACGTTGCTGCCTTTAGGTGGAGCAAGCGTATTTCCATTAGAATCGTTACAGGCACAACAAGGAAAGATTCCTGCATCGGGACCATTGGTTCCGGGACCGAAGATCTTTCAATCCATAGGTGTTGAACCTATAATAAATTGTATGGGAACTTTCACCATTATTGGTGGCTCCCTTGAGCGAACATCAGTGCGCGCGGCAATGGATGCTGCATCAAGAAATTTTGTGCAATACGATGAACTGGCTTATGGCATAGGTCAGCGCCTTGGAGAAGTTACCAAATCGGAATGGGGAATGGTATCAGCAGGATGCGCGGCGGGACTTAAACACGTTACCGCAGCCTGTGTTACCGGTGGTAATCCTGAAAAATTAATCCGCATCCCGGATCTTACCGGTTTCGAAAAAAACGAAGTTGTGGCGCCAAGAAGCGCACGTAATGTATATGACCATGCGATCCGTAATATCGGGGTGAAAATGATCAATGTAGATACGCTCGAAGAAATGGATAAGGCACTCGGCCCCAATACCGCGATGGTATATGCAATGTCTGGTGCACGAGAACCATTTACCGTTGAAGCAATTGCTAAACTTACGCGCGCAAAAAATATCCCTTTACTTGTGGATGCCGCGGCAGAAGATTTAACCGTTCCCTGCGTACACCTCGAAAAGGGCGCAAACATTGTAGCATACAGTGGTGGTAAGGCACTTTGTGGACCTCAATGCTCTGGTATTTTAATTGGACAAAAAGATATTTTACAATCTGCATGGCAGGCGAGCTCACCGCATCATGGACCAGGCAGAGATAACAAGGTGGGTCGTGAAGAAATGATCGGCGCACTCGCAGCTATCGAAGCATGGGTTACTATGGATCATAAGGCCCAATGGACAAAGTGGCTCGGATATTTAGATACTGTTTCCAAGCGTCTCGCAGGAATAGAATCACTGAAAACTACGATACGTCAGCCGCAAGGTTTGTCGAACAATAGTCCGGCACTGGTAATTTCATGGGATCCAACCAAACTGAATATAAATGGTGAGGATGTAGCTGAAGATCTTGGTCGGAATAAACCAAGAATTGCACTGTCATTTGGCTCGCGCCGTAATCAACCAAGCGAAACCGGACTTACTACTATCAATATTACTGCGGGTCAAATGCAGCCCGGTGAAGACAAAATTGTTGCAGACAGATTGTACGCGTTGCTTACCGCTAAGCGGGAGGCAAAACCTACTTCGTTGAAAGCTCCGGCTGGTAACGTAGCTGGTCGCTGGGATGTTAATGTGGAGTTCTACAGTAGTAAATCCCATTATACCTGGGTGCTTGAGCAGGATTCCAACTGGATACAGGGTGTGCATACAGGAACCTTTTCAACGCAAAATGTAGTGGGAACAATAGAAGACAACGTGGTGAGAGTTCGCGCTTCCGATAATCCGACAGGTGACCACCTTGCTTTTACCTTTACCGGTAATTTTTCGGATGATACTATTACGGGTACTATTTATATGATTGAATATGGTGTGGCGAAGTTCACTGCAACCAGATACAAATACAAGGAAACAAGGCAGCCCCTTACCGTTCCAGGAGGTCCACCATTAGCGACCTAAACAGAAAATTTTATTTGTCTGCTAAAAAAATTAATAATGTTTCATAAACATAATAATAAGCCTACGCGGATACTTCAGGTTGTGCTAATGGTGGTTGTGTTATTAATCACTGTGGTATCGCCAGGAAATTTGTTAGCGCAGAACATCGACATTCTTTTAAAAGGCGGTCACGTAATCGACCCTAAAAATAATATCGATAACAAGATGGATGTTGCCATTAAGGATGGAAAGATTTCGCAGGTTGCGACTTCTATTCCGGCAGCCGATGCAAAAAAAGTAGTTGATGTAACAGGGATGTATGTTACGCCCGGTATCATTGATATGCACACCCATTTATTCTTTGGAACCGATTCGGGTTCCTACCTCGCGAATGCAGACGAGTCGTTACCTCCGGATGCATTTTCATTCAGGGCTGGTGTTACCACAATGGTGGATTGTGGTTCGTCAGGGTGGAGAAATTTCAGGCAGTTCAAAGCACAAACGATCGACAGGTCGCAAACACGGGTGCTTGCTTTTATAAATATCGTGGGAACCGGAATGTATGGCCGTTATGAAGAGCAGGATGTTGCCGACATGAACCCGCTGATGACCGCTAATATGATCACGAAATTATTTCCCGGTATTATTGTCGGAATAAAATCTGCTCACTACTGGGGCGATTTTACTTCCGTTGATAAGGCCCTTGAAGCAGGTAAAATGGCAAACGTTCCGGTTATCGTTGATTTCGGCGAACACGATCCTCCTAATTCTATCGAAGAATTATTCATGAAGCATTTTCGCCCGGGAGACATATGGACGCATACTTATGCCGATGGACCAAGGTCAAGAGAAACGGTTGTGGATGATGCTACGGCAAAAGTTAAACCTTTTGTATTGGAAGCACAGAAGAAGGGCGTTATTTTCGACGTTGGCCATGGTGGCGGAGCGTTCGCGTGGAGACAGGCGGTACCTGCAATAAAACAGGGCTTTCTACCAAATACCATCAGCAGCGATTTACATACATTAAGCATGAACAGTGGTATGAAGGATATGGCGAACCTTATGTCGAAGTTTTTGACCCTCGGACTTTCTATACAGGATGTAATCCTGAGATCTACCTGGAACCCTGCGAAGGTTATTAACCATCCTGAGCTCGGCAATCTCAGTGTGGGCTCAGAAGCGGATGTTGCGGTGTTCAGCGTTAGGAAAGGTGATTTTGGATTTATAGATGCAAAGCGCACAAAATTAAAGGGAACTCAAAAAATGGAAGCCGAGCTTACCCTTCGCGCGGGTAAAATTATGTGGGACCTAAATGGAATAAGTTTTCCTGTTTGGGATACTGTTCCTGCTCCACCTCCTGCCAATAAGCATTAGATTAAGTAACCATTCAGAAAACAACCAGAAAATACATTAAACATAAAAAAGCCGTTAGATATTGATATCAATATCTAACGGCTTAATAAAAGAGAAAGAGAGGCTGTAGAGGGAGGACTCGAACCTCCACGAAGCGGTTAGCTGTAGCACAATGTTTTGTGGTGGTCAACCCCAGTCGTTCTGATTGCTCAAAACGGCATTACACTATGTTTATCCCGTGATCTCCACCCCCGAGACAAGAGGGCATGTCTGCCAAATTCCATCACTCCACATTCTTAAAGAACTTACGATATTACTTTGGGGTATCCCCTTGATACTATCTTAAGAGAGCAAATTAAACAAAAACCCATATTATTTAGCAATTATCAAAGGAATATTTTGAAACTTTCGAAAATATTCGAATATTTACAAATAGCATTAATAATTTCAAATAGAGGGAAGGAAAATGGCTCACAAATTGAACCTCGATAAATTAGACTTACAGATCATCCACGAGATGATGGCAAATGCAGAAGTATCTTATGCAGATCTCGGCAAGAAATTGTTTGTTTCCGGGGGAACCATCCACGTGCGGATTAAAAAACTCGAAGAAGCTGGTATTTGTAAAGGTACACGGTTAAGTGTTGACCTTAAGCAGCTCGGCTATGATGTAATTGCCTTTATTGGAATATTCCTCGAAAAAAGTTCTTTGTACGATTACGTTGCGCGTGAACTGGCTAAAATTCCTGAGATCGTGCGGCTTAATTACACAACAGGTAACTACAGCATGTTTGCGGAGATCGTTTGTAAAGACATCAACCAGCTTCGTTTTGTTCTGCACGATGAACTGCAAAAAATAAAAGGCATAGAACGTACCGAAACATTTATTTCGCTGGAAGAAAGTTTTATAAGAAACACACAGGTTTATACTCCATAATTATTTCTTTACCTGCAATGCATCCCTCAATCCATTGCCCAGCATATTAAATGCAAGCACCAAAATCATTATCGCAAAGCCCGGCGCCAAAGCAAGCATCGGGTTATGCGTAATTATGAAATTGTAATTTTCTTTTATCATTAACCCCCAACTCGGTTGCGGTGGCTGTACACCCACTCCTAAAAAACTCAGTCCGGCCTCAATCACTATTGCCGAAGCAAAATTCGAAGCGGCAATTACTATTACGGGCCCCATTATATTTGGTAATATGTGTCGCGAAATAATGCGCATCACTGAATAACCAAGTGCTCTTGCGGCTTCTATATATTCGAGTGTTTTTACAGTCAGCACCTGCCCGCGCACAATGCGCGCAACGCTCACCCACGTTGTTAATCCTATCGCGATAAATACCTGCCAGAAACCTTTTCCCAATAACAATGTAATCGCAAATACGAGTAATAAGGTGGGTATGCTCCACACGATGTTGATGAGCCACATGATCACATCGTCTACCCAGCTACCAAAATAGCCTGCGAGGGCACCGAGTAAAACGCCGATGGCAACAGAAAGAATAACGGTAACCAATCCAACGGCGAGGCTCACCCTAACACCAACGATCAGCCTGCTGAGAATGTCGCGGCCGAATTTATCCGTACCCAGCCAAAAGTTCTTGCTAACAATTGAATTGTTTTCTCCCGAAGGAAATTGCGAAGCGGCAAAACTCATTCTTTCCTCAACTCCTTCATCGATATACCGCTGGATAAAAATGCTATCATTTTTCCATACATAAGATTGTATGGGAATAAGGTCGAAGTTGTCCCTCTTCCCATATAATAATAAGGATATAAATGATGTTTTTTCAACAATGCCAGGTCTTGGTTTCCTGAGAAATAATTGTGTGTGCCCGGGTTTTCGTGCGGCCAGTTCCACCGCCATGCGGTTTGCATCTGGTGACCCATCGGGGCTGATTACATAAGCAAACACGGCGATGAGCAAAAATAAAATGATAATGCACAGACCGGCAAGCGCTGCTTTATTGTGCAAAAATCTCCGCCATGTATCCGATCGCCGTGACACCATTTTTGAAATTACGGGTTTACAAATTCTGTATCTTATGTTTTTACGGTTCGTGACTTCCACTTATACGAGCCAAACTTTCCGAGCCATCCGGCAACAAGGATATAAATGATGTGGACTGGCTGCAATAAAGGAAACCACCGCATCAGTTTATTTTGATTAAAATAAATAGCCACCGCATTTACAAAGGGAAACTCTATAAGTATCTTGGCGAGCAAAAAAAGCAATACCATCGCCAACCCATTGGGCCCGATAAATGAAACAACCGCCAACAAGAACATTCCTGCATTTATGAGATAGGTTAATAGCAGTATATAAAATATACGCCTGTCTTTATAATGCGCGGATTTACTCGCCCACCTGATGCGCTGATGCAAAAACCCCCTCCAGGATGCTTCGGGACGCGTGGAAACAAACGCGAGTTTGCTTTTTAAATAATGCACCTGTTGTGGATACCTCGCGTAAATTTTATGCATCAGCAGCATGTCGTCTCCCGAAGGAATACTGTCTATTCCTTCGAAGCCGTTTACTTCTTCGAAAGCCTTTTTGGTATAGGCAAGGTTTGCGCCATTACACATGGTGTGAAAGCGGCGGAATACTGACGCACCTGTTATTCCCTGAAGTGTTAAAAAATCGAGCGATTGAAATATCCCGATGAATGTTTTTGAAGTATCCATTAAAACCGGTGCGGCGATGAACTGTGCATTTGTTGATCGATAGTAGCTGGCGATGGTGCTGAGCCAGGAAACTTTCATGGTACAATCTGCATCGGTGGTCACTATTAGTTCGCCCGTTGCGTTATTTATCCCTTCTTTTATGGCACTCTTTTTTGAAGTAATATTCTCTTTCAAATTGATAAATAGCAGGTTCGATTTATCGAAAGAAATGAAGTCATTCACTATTTGACCGGTATGGTCGGTTGAATGATCATTGATGATGATCACCTCGAATAAACTTTTTGGATAGTCCTGATTAAATAGGGAATTGAGCAGCGCGGTAATATTTTTTTCTTCATTTCTTACGGCAACGATCACCGATATTTTCACAGTTGCAGCTTGTGTTCCGGTGTACTCGGGTATAGCATTCCAGGCTGTTCTGTAATAATGAATCAGCAGGCCATAAAGGATAAATAAAAAGGAAAATATAATTATAAATATGACCATTGCAGGGCTTGGAAAATACAGATAATAATATTAAGTTTGATTAGTTGTTTAAACAACTATATGTCGAACAATCAATTTAAGAAGGGCGAATTATACAGTTTCATCACAGGAAAGGCGTCGATAGCCATTGCCCGGCGGTTGCAAAAAAAATTTAATAACCAGTCGCTATACCTCACCATTGAGCAGTGGAGCGTACTTTGCCAGCTTTGGAAAAACGATGGCAGCAGTCAGCAGGAATTGTGTAACCGAACATTCAGGGACAAACCCAGCATTACCCGGCTGGTGGATAACCTTGAAAAACTACAATTGGTGAAGCGCATACCATCGGCATCAGACAGAAGGATAAATCTGGTTTACCTTACCAGGCAAGGAATTAAACTGGAAGAACAAACGATGCAGCTCGCAGAGGAAACACTGAACGAAGCATTGACAGGAATTCCAGCCGAACACATCAATTTATGTAAAGAAATATTGCAACAGGTTTATGATAATGTAAAGTAAAAAATTTTTACCATGAGTACCACAAAAGAAGTGACTTCCATTAAAGGTGGCGGATGGATCATTGCAGAAAGCAATGCTGACAATACGTTTATTTCCGAGGATTATAATGAAGAACAGCAGATGGTGAAAGAGATGTGTTCCACCTTCCTCGGAAATGAAGTGCTGCCTATATTGGACAGGATCGATAAAATGGAAGAGGGACTAATGCCGTCACTTATTAAAAAAGCGGGTGAGCAGGGATTACTTGGCGTGGCCATTCCTGAAGAATATGGTGGTCTTGGTAAAGATTTTGTAACCTCTACATTAGTGAACGAAGGGTTGGGCGGAGGTGCTTCCTTTTCAGTTGCCGTGTCTGCGCATACCGGCATCGGCACATTACCAATTCTTTACTTTGGTAACAATGAACAAAAACAAAAATACATTCCCAAACTCACCACGGGTGAATGGAAGGGTTCTTACGGATTAACCGAGCCAAACAGTGGCAGTGATGCGCTGAGCGCAAAAACAACCGCCACCTTAAGTAAGGATGGAAAATATTATTTACTAAACGGGCAGAAGTGCTGGATCACCAACGGCGGCTTTGCGGACGTGTACACTGTGTTTGCAAAAATCGACGGTACACAGTTTACCGCATTTATAGTGGAACGCGGGTTCGAAGGATTTACAAACGGTCCCGAGGAACACAAGATGGGTATCAGGGGATCCTCTACCGTACAATTGTATTTCCAGGATTGTAAGGTTCCTGTAGAAAATGTGTTGGGAGAAATGGGCAAGGGTCACATCATCGCATTTAATATATTAAATATCGGGCGATTGAAATTATCCGCAGCCGCAATGGGCGGTGCAAAAAGAGCGCTGACCATTTCCATCGAATATGCAAAAACGAGGGAACAATTTAAAACAGCAATTGCCAATTTCGGTGCGATAAAAGCAAAAATAGCAGACATGGCCATCAGGGTGTGGGTTAATGAAAGCGCATTGTACCGCACCGCAAAATGGATCGATGATAAAGAACATGAATTGCTGGAAGCAGGAAAACCATTTAACCAGGCATTGCTTGGTGCCGCAGAAGAATATGCAATAGAGTGCGCAATACTGAAAGTGTACGGCAGTGAAATGCTCGACTTTATTGTAGATGAAGGGGTGCAGATACACGGTGGTAACGGCTTCAGCGATGAATATGAAATTTCGAGGGCCTACCGCGATAGCAGGATCAACCGTATTTATGAGGGAACCAATGAAATCAACAGGTTGCTTATAGTGGACATGGTAATGAAAAGAGCGATGAAAGGAAGGCTTGACCTGATGGGTGCGGCAATGAATGTTTCCAAAGAATTAATGAGCATACCCGATTTTAATAACGATGACCAAGGAATATTTGCTGCAGAAAAAAAACAGATCATCAATTTTAAAAAAGCCATACTAATGACCGCAGGTGGTGCAGCGCAGAAACTGATGGCAAAGATGGAATCCGAACAGGAAGTACTGATGAACATCGCAGACATGGCGATTGAAACTTTTACTGCGGAAAGCGCACTGTTACGATTGATCAAACTCTCGGAACGCAAGGGGGAAACTGCCTACCGGTACGAGCAGGATATTGTACAAACCTGCCTCTACAACGCGGCAGATAAAATAAATAAATGCGGAAAGGATGCCATCAATTCTTTCGCCGATGGCGACGAGCACCGCATAATGTTACTTGGATTAAAACGATTTACAAAAACGCCGGCCTATAATGTTAAAGACGCGAGAAGAAGAATCGCAGACAAACTGATCGGCGAAGGAAAATATCCTTTGTAGTTGGGGTATTTTTGTAATAAATAATTGAATAGCAGGGCTGAAAAGGAGGTGGCCCATATTCACTTCCTGAACTTCAGAAAACAATTTATTAATCCTTTATGCCCAACACGCTGCGATTGCCGTTTCTGTGTCGAACATGTGGACGACTATCGTTTTATATCTTCAAAAACATGGAAGCGCAGAATAATATTTACTTTTGTATTTATGAGTGATGTACTTTCTACCCCCTCACCCAGTTCTGTACTAACGGCCAAGGATTTTGCAACTGACCAGGAAGTAAGATGGTGCCCGGGATGCGGCGACTATTCTATCCTTGCACAGGTGCAGAAAGTGATGCCGGGTTTAGGAATTCCACGCGAGAATATCGTGATCATTTCAGGTATCGGCTGCAGCAGCAGGTTCCCGTATTATATGAATACCTATGGAATGCATTCCATCCATGGACGGGCAGCAGCGGTAGCGTCGGGACTGAAAGCATCAAGGCCCGACCTAAGTGTATGGGTGGTAACAGGTGATGGTGATGGATTGAGCATTGGCGGAAATCATACCATTCATTTGCTCAGAAGAAACTTCGACCTTACTATTCTTCTTTTTAATAACCAGATCTACGGATTAACCAAGGGTCAGTATTCACCTACCTCAGAACCCAAAAAGGTAACCAAGTCCACACCTTATGGAAGTCTTGATCATCCTTTTAATCCTTTGGCGCTGGCCATGGGTGCGGATGCTACGTTCATCGCGAGAACCATGGACAGGGATCCGAAACACATCCAGCAGTTGCTGATCCGCGCGAACCAACACAAGGGGGCATCGTTCCTGGAGATCTATCAGAACTGTAATATTTTCAATGACGGCGCCTTTGAAATGTTCACCGAAAAAAGTTCCAAGGCAGAAGAAACGTTGTTTTTGGAACAGGGTAAGCCATTGATTTTTGGTGCACAGATGAACAAGGGAATAAAGCTGGAGGGATTTAAACCCGTAGTGGTGGAATTGGCTGAGGGTTTTTCAACCGATGATTTATGGATACACGACGAACGTGATTTTTACAAGGCTCAGATATTGGTCAGGATGTTTGACGATCCAAGGATCGAAGGACATCTTCCACGACCATTCGGTGTTTTTTACGAAACCGACAGGCTCACTTATGAGGATATGATGACCATGCAAATAGAAGAAGTCATCAGCCTAAAAGGCAGGGGTAACCTTGACAAACTTTTACGCGGCAACGAAACCTGGACGATACTCTAATTCTCCTCAGCGCTCTTTGCGAAATCTCTGCATTCTTTGCGTTACCCCTCTATAAATAAAGGAGTATCGCAAAGGACGCAGTGGATTCGCAGAGAGCGCAAAAAAAATGCCAGCGATAAAAATCGCCGGCCTGTGCTTACCTCTGAAACCACAAAAAGAAAGATGTGAATAAGGTTATTAAAAGAAGTTTGCTCTTTTACAATACTGGGAAAAAATCGGGTTATTGTGCGGCAATTCTGACCAGGAGTTGCCATACAGGAGATCGTTTTATTAGGGGACGAAAAACACAGCGGTCTGTTATAAATATCAACTTGACAGAATCGTTCAGACTAAAATGCCAGTGTGTAATTCAAAAGATTGGATGATTGTTGTACTATTCCCGCATTTGTTGGATAAAGCGATAGCGACCGGGTAAAAGTAAAGACGTTTAGTTAATAAAACATCAAATCATGAAAGATTTTTTATTTTCTTGATTCATTTCATATTTGTCTTAATCAATAAATAATCAGCGATAATATTCCAGTTCTTTATCAGCTGCTTTTTGAATCTTTTCCTTTTTGTAATCGAACCACCAAAGCGGCATCGTTTTCTTCATAAGTGTATCGATGTGGCGCATACCAACGAGGTTCCATACCCCCTGGGCAATTCCCGGAAGGTTGCGTTGCACTGCTCGAAGGCTCATTGCAAATCCGCTGTCGATGTATTCCATATGGTGCCAGTAGCCCGCGGGCATAAATAAAGTGTCGCCGTGTTCGAGGATTATTTCATACCCATTCGCGAGGCGTAGCGCAGGGAATTTTTCATAGTCGGGAGTTCCATTCTCTTTATCGTAATTACTGAAATCTGCCATGCTCAACACTTCGAAGGGTTTGCGGTAAAGTTTATGTTGCTCCTGGTACGGGAACAACAGTACCTTTTTTCTTCCCATGAACTGGGTATGGAGTATGTGCGACATGTCCATGTCAAAGTGCATATGGGTAATACTGGTAGAGCCGCCAACAAAAAGCATGGGCGCCCTTTTTACAAAACCTTTCATGAGGTTGTCGGGCCAGCTAAAATCTTCAGTGAGTTGCGGGGCATGGCTGAAAATATTAAAAAGAAAAATCCTCCATTCGGCAGGGCCCTTGCTCACCATATCCACATACTTTCCAAAGGTTACGTAATCATCGGCCTTGTTTACCGGTGTATAGGCATCGCTTTTTATGTTATTGTAAATGCCCACCTCCTTGCCTCCGACTATCTTCTTAAAATAATCCCAGTTCCACTTGTCGTATGCAGGCCATTCTTTGGCGAGATCCGTTAGTACTACAGGAATTCCCGGTTTGTAAAAACGCTCTCTGAATTCCTCATCGGAAATATGGCCTATTTTTTCAATCCGTTGAAGACGCATTCTAAAAAAAATTTGCGTAAAGTTAATATTAAATTGCGCATATGTATTTACATGTACATCCTCAAAATCCCCAGGAACGCAATATAAAAACTGCCGTCGATATTCTGTCAGGCGGCGGGGTGATCATCTATCCCACCGATACCATATACGGTCTTGGCTGCGATATCCATCAGCCAAAAGCGATCCAACGGATCTGCCGCATAAAAAACATCGACCCGGCAAAGGCACAGTTGTCCTTCATTTGTTACGACCTGAGCGATATGAGCAGGTACATCAAAACGATGCCCACCTCCACATACAGGATGTTAAAACAATACCTGCCCGGTCCCTACACTTTTATACTTCCGGCGAGCAAAGAAGTACCAAAACTTTTGAAAAGTAAAAAAGATACAATAGGACTTCGTATCCCAAACAATCTTATTGCGCGAAACATTGTAAAGGAATTGGGTCACCCGATACTGAGCGCCTCACTTCCGGGAGAGATGGTGGAAGAATACACCGATCCGGAACTGATCAATGAAAATTTTGAAAAACTGGTAGACGTGGTGATCGACGGAGGGATCGGCGGTATGGTACCGTCAACAATTATTGATTGTACCGGGGATGAACCTGTAGTGGTGAGGAAAGGTTTGGGAGAATGGGAACAACCTTAATAAAGAAAAATAGTTTTATGTCTGACATTGCTGATCAATTTAATAAGTTCTTCCCACAAAAATTTGTATTGGAAACACCACGTGTAATTCTTCGTCCCTTATTATTTGACGATTACACCGGGTTACTACCTATTTCAGTATCTGCGGAAATCTTTAAATATTTCACGAAAGATCTTAGTGACCCGAAAGAACTAGAGAACTGGATGACCGAGGCCTTTGCAGATAAAGAATTATTTAAGCGCATGCCCTTTTTAATTTACGATAAGGATGCAAAACAAACCGCAGGCAGCACGAGTTATGGTAACATTTCCTTTTACGACAAACGTGTGGAGATAGGCTGGACCTGGCTGGGCACCGAATTTATTGGAACAGGTTTAAATAAACACGCAAAGTTTGCATTGCTCTGTTATGCATTCGAAGTAATGAAAATGGAAAGGGTGGAAGTAAAGACCGATGCATTAAATGAAAGATCAAAATCGGCATTATTAAAAGTGGGAATGATACCCGAGGGCATATTAAGAAATCACATGCAAATGCATTCCGACAGAAGAAGAGACAGTATGTATTTCAGTATTATCAGGAACGAATGGCCGGAAAGAAAGGAAAGTTTTTTTTCCGAGATGCTTTAAGCTACTACCTCTTCCAATGGAGATAAGGCATTAACCCCCCAGCTGAACGACCTGCGGTGAAATGGTGAAGGTCCGTGTTCGTATATTGCCTGGCGGTGTTCCCAGGTTCCATACCCCTTATTGGTGTTCCATTTATATTGAGGAAAATCGTTGTGCAGGGTTTTCATAAATTCATCGCGATATGTTTTTGCGAGTATGCTCGCTGCAGCGATGGATGCATAAATGCCATCGCCCTTTACGATGCATTCGTGCGGGATTCTACGGTACTTTTTAAAACGGTTGCCATCGATAAGGATCAGTTTGGGACGTTGCTTTAATTTATCCAATGCGAGGTGCATTGCTTTTACAGATGCCCACAGAATATTTATTTTATCTATTTCTTCGTGATCAACGTGCGCAACGCTGTATGCGATGGCGTTTTGTTCAATGTAAATTCTGAGTTCGTTGCGCGCCTCTTCAATTACCTGCTTGGAATCGTTGAGAAGAGGATGAAAAAAATCTCTTGGAAGAATTACTGCTGCTGCGTACACCGGACCCGCAAGGCATCCACGACCTGCTTCATCACATCCCGCCTCTACTTTTACTGCCTGGTAACTTGTTTTTAGCAACGAATTATTTTTTCAAAAATAAGGGGAAAACGAAAACAACCGCATTAGTAACTTTGCACACATCATGAATAACCCAAACAGAGGAAACAAAGCCGTTGCGATATGGATAGGAGTGGGAGTGGGGATGCTACTTGTTCAGGTGATACTCGGTGGGGTAACGCGCTTAACCGGTTCCGGACTGTCGATTACGGAATGGAATATAATTACCGGCATCCTTCCCCCGTTAAATCACCAGGGATGGCAAACGGAATTTGATAAATACCGTCAGACGCCACAGTTCCAGTTGCTGAACATTCACTTTACCATCAGCGACTTTAAATTTATTTTTTTCTGGGAATGGCTGCACCGGTTTTGGGCGAGACTTATTGGAATAGTATTCATCATTGGATTTGTCTATTTGCTCGCGAGAAGATTTTTGAAGAAGGAAATGGTAAAGCCGTTGCTGATTCTTTTTTTATTGGGTGCATTACAGGGCGCAGTAGGATGGCTAATGGTGGCAAGTGGTCTTACTGGCGATGCGGTTTATGTGAAACCTACAAAGCTTGCGCTGCATTTTATTTTCGCATTGGGACTGATATCGTATGCCTACTGGTATCTCATGTATTTGCTTATTCCACGCCATCAGTTTGTGATTTCGCCTCGTATCAAGGGCTATTTATGGGTTATGGTGGTATTGATCACCATTCAATTGGCCTTCGGAGCTTTGATGGCCGGGCACAAAGCCGCCATGGCCGCACCTACCTGGCCGGATATTAACGGCAGCATGAACCCCTCTACCCTATTTATTGATACCCCCCTTGCTATAAATTTCATTGATAATAAAATAACGATCCACTTCGTGCACCGCACGCTTGCTTATGTGATTTTGCTACTCACTTTAGTGATGACATGGAGGCTTTACATGCAGCCAAAAGAAAGCAGGGTATTTAAGTGTTTTAGGGATTTGCCGCTATTGCTTGTGGTGGTACAGGTTTGCCTTGGCATATCAGCGCTTTTACAAAGCCGGTCTATTGTACCGGGCCACTGGGGCGGGTTTGAATGGGTTGCGGAGTTTCATCAAATAACAGGACTTATGCTACTGTTAAGCTTTCTTTCATTGTTGTTCGTGGTTAGGAGAAGCTAATAAGATTTGCTACTTTAGTGAGCTGCCTTTTATCATGAAAATATTCCTGCGAGGACTATATTATTCCTTTCCCATTCAGCTTGTACTGTTGCACTTTAAAAGGTTTCAGGTACTGTTGATATTCTGGTTCCTGTTATTCAGTACCATCAGTGGCGGGTTCATGAGCAGTTATGGTGCCGATTCTCTTTTCCTGGCACCGGAATATCTTGGTAAAATAAATCCGGCAAGTGCGGCAATCATGGGGTGCGCAATAGCGGTATTTGTAATGAGCTGGAACATTACCACGTTTATTTTATTTAGCCGGCACTTTAGGTTTCTTGCCACCACTTCAAACCCGTTTTTAAAATATTGTATCAATAACGCAGTGCTGCCCTTAATATTCATTATATATTATTCTGTGCGCGCGTTTCAGTACACGATGTATAAAGAACTGATGCCCGTGAGTGAAATTTTCCTTTTTGGCGGCGGGTTTGTATTTGGGATGGTAGCGCTGGTAAGTGTTTCCTTCCTTTATTTTTTCAGGGCGGATAGATCCATTATCCGAACGCTTGCCCCGGTAATGGCCAATCCAAAATTATTCAAAGAAAAATTCAAACAACACGAAAGAAGAATAACACACAGCAGACTAATTAAAGTTGAATGGTACCTGAACGCAAGATTCAGCTTGAAAAAAACGAGAGACA
>JBDTMM010000010.1:0-14943 GCA_039934275.1 Flavitalea sp.
TGGAGAAGGTGGAATTCAGCGATGCAATGAAGGATATGCAAACGAACTGGATCGGTAAATCGTCTGGTGCCGAAATTGATTTTGACATCTCCACTAAAAATCTTTCTTTACAGGAACCACAAAAACTCAGGGTGTATACTACTCGCCCGGATACGATATTCGGTGTGGATTTTATGGTGATTGCACCAGAACATTTTTTGGTAGATAAAATAACTACTACCAACCAGGAAAAAGCAGTGGAAGAATATGTAGCCTATGTACAAAGCCGCAGCGAACGCGAAAGGATGGCGGAAAAAAAGATAAGCGGAGTATTTACCGGTGCATACGCGCTAAATCCATTCGATAAGAAGGAAATACCCATTTGGATATCAGAATATGTGTTGGCGGGATACGGAACCGGTGCCATTATGGCCGTTCCCTGTGGTGACGAGCGCGACCTTCGCTTTGCAAAGCAATTTAATATTCCCGTTACCAATATTATCGGTGATTTTTTTAATGGGGAAGATGCCAATTCCACAAAAGAGGCATTGCTGCAAAATTCAGGATTCCTTAATGGAACACCGATGAAAAAGGCGATTGAAATTGTTATCAGTAAAATTGAAGAATCAGGAATAGGAAAAAGAAAGATCAATTATAAAATCCATGATGCTGCATTTAGCCGTCAGCGTTATTGGGGCGAACCCTTTCCCATAATATGGAAGGACGGCGCCGCTATTGCGCTCGACGAAAAAGACCTGCCGCTGGAATTGCCGATGATAGAAAATTATTCTGCTGGTCCAAATGGTGAAGGGCCGCTTGCAAATATTCCTGAATGGACAAGCAAACACCTCGAGACCAATACCATGCCGGGTTATGCGGGCAGCAGCTGGTACTTTTTGCGGTACATGGACCCGGAAAATATTCAAACTTTCTGTAGTAAAAACGCATCCGATTATTGGGGACAGGTTGATCTTTACATTGGCGGAACAGAACATGCAGTAGGTCACTTGTTATATAGCCGCATGTGGACCAAATTCCTGTACGACCTCGGTTATATCAGTTTCGATGAGCCCTTTAAGAAATTGGTGAACCAGGGAATGATACAGGGTTCCAGCAGGTTCATATATCGTGTTCACGGAACAAAAAAATATGTATCGTTCGGATTGAAAGATAATTATACCACGGATTCCATTCACGTTGATGTGAATATGGTAGATGGGTTTGAACTGGATATTAATGCGTTTAAAAAATGGAGGGAAGAATATAACGATGCTGAATTTATTTTAGAAAACGGAAAATACCTCTGCGGGTCCGAAGTGGAGAAGATGAGCAAGAGCAAATACAATACAGTAAATCCCGACACTTTGGTAAACAGGTACGGAGCAGATACTTTCCGCATGTACGAAATGTTTTTAGGCCCTGTTGAAATGAGCAAACCCTGGGACACGAAAGGAATTGAAGGCGTACACCGGTTCCTGAAAAAATTATGGAGATTGTTTTACGATGACCTGAAAGGAAAAGTTTGGAACGATGAAAAACCTTCACCAGACGAATTCAAGATCCTGCATAAAACAATAAAAAAGATAGAGGAGGATAATGAAAGGTTTTCATTTAATACTGGTGTAAGCAGTTTTATGATCAGTGTAAATGAGCTCACCGATACAAAATGTCATAAAAAAGAAATACTTGATCAACTACTAATATTACTAAATCCTTACGCGCCGCACATCACTGAAGAATTGTGGCATTCAGTAGGAAATACAGGATCAATACTTGATGCATCGTTCCCGGTGCTGGAAGAAAAGTATCTCGTGGAAACGGCGTTTAATTATCCCGTTTCTATAAATGGTAAAATGCGTACACAATTATCGCTTGCTCTCGATACCACGCAACAGCAGGTGGAGGAAAGAGTGCTCTCCAACGAAGTAATTCAGAAATGGCTTGAAGGAAAGCCCCCCGAAAGAATCATTTTTGTAAAAGGAAAGATGATAAACGTGGTGATTAAAAAGTAGGGCACATTGACTGGTGCCTGTCACCATTAAACTGGTCATAAAATCCCTGTTGTATCAACCCAAATTCAAACGCGCCGCGGCCGCTGTTGAAATTCTTCAGTGAAGAAGTGGTAGCGTCGAAGGTGAACATTAGTCTAAGGTTTTTATATTGATAGCCTATCAATGGAATAACGGCATCGCCTGGTCTGAAATATAAGCCGCCAAAAACCTGAGATTCGCCATTACCTGTAAGATTATACTGAAGATTTACGCCCCCAACAATTTCTGATGCGGTTGATTGTCTTGAATAATAAGCCATCGGGTTGATGATCACATCGTCGTTGATCTTGTAACTCGCATTTAAAAATACGGTGTACCGCGGATCGATCCTGTTGTCTGCCCCTGTGCTATCGTCTGTAAAAAAAGATTCCCTCGGCCTGTTCAGGTGCCACATGGAAACACCCCCGTTAACATACAAATGATCCGTAGGGAAGTAGGCGTAATTTAAACCCGCCTGCACATCAAAATAACTGATACTGGGATGGTCGAGAAACACGCTCGTTGGCAGGGTATTGTCAAAAAATTTTCCATCGAACTGGTCGGGAAATTTTAATTCGGAGGTATTGATTCTTTTATTTACCCAGCCTACATTAAAACCCGCAGAAAGCAAATGAGCCTCTGCAATTTCCTGGTGGTAGGCAATAGACGCATATGCTTTGGTAGATGTAAGTGACCCCGATCCTGCAACATCACGGAGTATCACACCACCCAACCCTACCCAACCGGTTTCAATCCGGTCGCGGAACAATTGTGCATCACCCCAAACACTCATGGTTTTGTAGGGAACACTCATTATGTTCGACCATTGGTTTCTGTAATTAACGCCGAGCCTGTAATCCGCATTAGGAATAAAGCCGGTGTTGGCGGGATTTGTAGTAAGCGGCGAATTAAACCATTGCGAAAAATGAAGATCCTGCGCTTTCAGTCCCCCAGTCATGATCACAGCAAAAGCCAGTATCAAAATATTTCTAAACATGCTCACACAATTTGACTCTTCTATTTATTCCCTTTATTTACGAATGTTCAGTATGAGTGGATTACCTTAACAATGTAATATCACCCGTTCTTCGCTTCTTGGTTCCGTCGGAAAATTCTACATCCAGCGTGTAACCATATACGTCCATCGGTAGTAACTGCCCGTTAAATGTTCCATTCCAGCCAGTTTGTTTAGAGTTGCTCTCAAAAACTTTCTGTCCGTAACGATTGTATATCCTCCATATCAGTTTGGTAATTCCAAAGCCTTCGACCCTTACCACACTATTCCTTCCAAATTTACCCGGAGTAAACGCATTTGGTACGTCGAACAAAGGTAAAACGTCGGCCTGTACCTCATGACAAGCAGTATCGGTGCAACCGAACTCGTTAAACGTAACCAGGCACGCGTTATACGTTCCGGAAGCATTATACTGATGCAGTACAGTATCCGGGGTGTTTTTTACCAGTGTATCTCCGTCGCCGAATATCCATTCGTACTTCACGCCACCAGTTGAGAGATTTGTAAATATGGTTGGCTTATTCTGAACGGGAACTACAGGTGTCCAACTGAATTCTGCAGTTGGTTTGCCCGATACCGTAATTGTCATGGAGGTATCGCTTACCTTATTACACGTTCCATCGTCATATGCAATGAGATGAATGGTAAAAGTACCGGGGTTTGGATAAGCGTGCGTAGGATTGTCTACGTTAGAAGTATCGCCATCCCCAAAATCCCAATGGAACCTTTGCCCCGCGAGCGAAGTATTGGTGAATACCGCATCGTAAGGTGCACAACCAACAGATGGTGTTTCGAACTGAGCCTTCACCAATGGGTTTACGCGAAGGATCTGCCCGATTGAATCCGGTGAATTACAATAACCCGTGTCCACAAGTACCAGTTCAACATGATAAGTTCCGGGTGATGCATAATAATGTTTTAGTGGTCCCGTAAGGGTAGATCTTAACCGAGTGCCATCACCAAAATCCCACACAAAGCTGCTATCGTTAAAAGGTTTATTAGTAAAGGTTGAAAGATTTTCGAACTTGTATTCCAATGATTCACACGGTTCGACTTTTGTGATGAGCATTTTCAGATCCACTTTATCACTGCCCACTTTCACATATGTATATGCTGTATCGCGAATGTTACACTTATTAGAATCGATGGCAATCAATCGTACTTTATATAAACCAACGCTATCATAAGTATGTATCAATTGATAATCTACTGTCGCGGTATCATTACTGCCGTCACCAAAGCTCCACTCGTAACTTTTTGCATTACGGACAGTATCCTGCAGATTTACGGTAAACGGTGCATAACCTACGGAATCATGCAGGCCGTTAACAAATGATTCCGGACCCGCGGCCACACCTGCAAAATTGAATGCAATTTTTACTGCGGCGAGGTTACATCCATCCTGAGCGCCATTAACCGGACCTATTACCCCAGGACTTGTGGGGAACTTTGCACCACCTAAACAGTTTGCGCATATCGCCTGGTAAATAACACCCTGCTGGTCGTACCGGCTTGTACCCCCATCTACGTGTTCACCATACCTGCCACCGGTTTGTCCGAAATAACAGCCGAATAAAATATCCGCTGCATTTTTCTGGATAACGATGAAATAAAAATCACGGCCATCAGTGGTGCTTTTAAAATATTTATCTGGTGCAGGATTTTTTATCGGCATACCTGCAACACCTGCCTGGTCGTATGGGTCCTTACTAGTATCTATCCAACCACCCCAACCTGATATATACACATTCTCGCAACGGTCAACGAGGAATGCCACGGGAGAAATGTTTGGTTTTTTTGATCCACTACCGAACGTGGTGGTATAATCGTATTTTGAAAGATCGGGTTCTATTTTGGCAATGAACTGCGAATTGTTAGCGCTGCCATACAAGGCATGCAGCTTTTGCCACTGCCCCCTGGTGGTTCCCATTACATAGGGAAATCCCTTCCTGTCGAATTTCAATCCATAAATAATATCGATGCCGGAACTGCCGATATAAGTTGATTTAATTAATTGACCATTATTAGTGAGGATAGTTATGAAACCATCCGTTTCGCCACCCTGGTATGTGGCACCTATCGTTCCTGCGGCGATGCCCGGAAACGGTTTTGTTCCTGCGCTGCCTGTGGTGGTGGTGCCACCTGCCACATATACATTATTATTGAGTGGGTTAATATCAATTACAAAGGCGCCGTCATCTCCAGCGCCACCTAAGTAGGTGCTCCATATAATATTATTACAGGAGTCGGCTATTTTCATAACCACTCCATCTTGCTTGCCACCGCTTGCACTCTGAAAACCTCCGCCAATAATCGGAAAGTCATTCGACTGCGTTTGTGCGGCAACATAAATATTATTATTAGCGTCGAGCGTTACTTCACTCCTGGAATCATCACCATAATTTCTTAGCAATGATCTTCCGCCGTGTACTTGCGACTGCTGAATATCACCCACATTCACCCCGTCCAATCCGGTACCACCAATAATCAATGAACCGATAAGCGCCGTTCCATCTGCATTAAATTTTGAAACAACGATACTTCCGCCATCCTTGGACCCTACCACTTTTCCCGGGTAGTTGTCAGAATAGGAACGTCCCATACAAATAAGATTTCCCTGCGGATCGCATATCAAACTATGCGGATAGTCGTTGCCGTCACCACCCAAATAAGTTGCATACACTCGTTTATCGCCCTTTGAGCTAAATTTCATGATGCCGATATCGGTGCCACTCGTTCCCCCGCCTGCAAAGCTTTTCTGGTAAGCACCCGCCGTAGTAGGGAAATCTGAACCAAACACTATTCCACCGGAATATAACGAACCATCAGGCCCGGGTGTGGCCGTAAATCCATACTGGTTAGCCAGGCTTCCTGTAAAGGATGAAAAAATAAGGGTAGGATCAATAACCAAAACCGATTTCTTATCATAATTGGCCACCTGAAACTTTACAGTGCTGCCGGTAACCACATATTTACACTGGATCTCTCTTCTTCCTTTTATATTATCCGACTGGAAAGTATAAGGGTAGAGTTCCTTTATATCACCAACAGAGGTTTTTACCACCAGTTCATTATTCTTCACCAAAATCTTATCGGCGCCTGTATATTTTAGTGCGATGTTTGAAGGGTCGCCGCCTGGTTTTACAATTAGATCGTATTTCAAACGGCCATCTTCCGAATAGTAACGAACGTCGATGTTAGGGTAAACATCTTTATAAAGAACCGCCTGGAAAATCCTCACTTTGGTGGCCCATTTCGAAGGGTCGTTACCCATAAAATAGTTATTGTAATATGAAAGCATTTTGTCGGGAACGACCGTGGCATTTTCATTTCCCCTGACAAATTCTACTGAGTACGCGTGAGAGTGAACTACAGTGGGAATCTTAGAAGAAGTAATTGATTTATCTATAATCCGGCCTGAAAGATCTTCTTTATAACTAACGATCTTGCCGTCTTTACCCGAATTCGGGGAACCGTAATTTCCGCCATGGAGCCCCATCGACTTCTGAATATCGGTGGTATTGTGGAGTGCTACAGTAAAGCCCTTTTTCTGGGTGTAAAATTCGGCGGAAAACAGCTCTCCCCGGAACAACACGCTTTTGTCCCACTGCCCTTTATTTTCAACAAATTCAAATGAAGATTGTCCGCTTTGTGAGAAACCACGGACAGCCGTCACGACTAAAAAAAAAGCCAAGAGTACGCCTATTCTGCCCAAAATTCTTTTTTTACAATGTAATAAATAACAACGTTAATGATCTGTAAAACTTACGATAGGAAACTACGAAATCTTGCTCCAGGGAGTCTTTCCGGCCAGCAATCGCAAGTATTCATTAAGAGATACGTTTTCTTTTGAAGAAAGGTCAGGGTCATCGGCTAAAATTTGCAGGGCCATGGTTCTTGCGGTTTCAAGAATCGCCCTGTCTTGTATCAGGTCGGCGAGTTTGAGGTTCAACGCACCGCTTTGCCTTGTACCTTCAATTTGCCCGGGTCCACGCAGCTCCAGGTCTTTTTCTGCAATTTTGAATCCATCATTTGTAGCTTCCATTGTTTTAAGGCGCTCGCGTGCTTCCCGGCCTAATTTAACGCCAGTTAATAATATGCAAAAACTTTTTTCGGCGCCACGGCCCACTCTTCCGCGCAACTGGTGAAGCTGCGAAAGCCCGAATTTCTCGGCACTTTCAATGATCATGACAGATGCGTTCGGTACGTCTACCCCCACTTCTACCACCGTTGTAGCAACCATAATCTGGGTGTCATTCGCGCGAAAACGCTGCATATTGGTGTCCTTCACTTCCGCAGCCTGCCTGCCGTGAACCATACTGATATAATATTTGGGTTCGGGGAACCACGCCTTCAGATTTTCATACCCTTTGATCAGGTTTTCGTAATCGAGCTTTTCCGATTCTTCTATCAGCGGAAAAATGATGTAGGCCTGCCTTCCATTTGCTACTTCGGATCTTATAAAATCCATCACCTGCGGTCGCGCCGAATCTAACCGGTGCACCGTTTGTATGGGTTTTCGGTTCGGAGGCAGCTCATCGATAACGCTGTAATCGAGGTCGCCAAAGGCCGTCATGGCCAGCGTTCGGGGAATGGGGGTAGCGGTCATAACCAGCACATGCGGCGGTATCGCGGCCTTAGTCCATAATTTTGCTCGCTGCGCCACACCAAACCGGTGCTGCTCATCCACAACAGCCAGTCCAAGGTTTTTGAACTTCACCGTATCCTCGATTAATGCGTGTGTGCCTATCAGTAAATTAATCGAACCTTCCTCCAGTTCTTTTAATATTATTTTCTTTTTCGCCGCTTTTACCGAACCTGTGAGCAGCCGCACATTTATGGGTACGTTTTTTAATAATTTCGAAAGGCTTTCGAAATGCTGGCGCGCAAGAATTTCTGTCGGAGCCATCAAACAACTTTGATATCCGTTGTCGGCGGCAATAAGCATACATAACAATGCCACAATCGTTTTTCCCGAGCCAACGTCGCCCTGCAACAAACGGTTCATCTGTTTGCCCGAACCCATGTCTTTCCTGATCTCTTTGATCACTCTTTTCTGCGCGCCGGTTAATTCAAATGGCAGGCAGTTATCATAAAATAAATTAAACAGCTCTCCAACGTGACTGAATACCGCACCCTTTGAAAAACGGTGTCTCTGTAATTTTAACATCCCCATTCTTAACTGTGAAATAAACAATTCTTCAAACTTTAATCTTCTTAAAGCCTGCTCATAAAATTCTGCGGAAGGAGGAAAGTGGATATGATTGAAAGCTTTGTAACGGTAGGTAAGTTTTAATTTTGTGATGATGGAAGAAGGAAGGTTTTCGGCAATATCTTTCTCGCGCAGCATTGAAAAAAGAACGTGCGTAAGTTTTGCTATTTGTCTTCCGCCTAATCCCCTCGCTTTTAATTTTTCGGTGCTTGGATAAACGGGTTCAAGAAAATTCCTGACCTCTGGATTTTGTACAACATACGGATCCATTTCCGGATGCGACAATTGCGGCTTTCCATTAAAGAAACCAATTTTACCAAATGCGAAATATGGATTGCCAACGATTAATGATTTATGTATCCACGTAACACCCTGGAACCAGATGAGGTCTAGAGTTCCGGTTTTATCTGCAATGGTTGCGGTTAATCTTCTGAATCTTTTATCACCTGCAATTTCAGCACTTAATAATTTTCCGGCAACCTGCACAAACCCGCTCTCGGGGTTTATTTCATTTATAGGAGTAATGATTGTTTTATCAATGTGCCTGTATGGAAATAGTTCAAGAAGGTCTTTGAAAGAAAATATTCCAAGTTCTTTTTGTAATAATTCTGCCCTTTGAGGACCAACTCCTTTCAGGTATTCGATAGGACTGGATAATATGTTTGCTGTACCACTCCCCATTTAATTTCACCTCTTTTTCTCGTAAATTTCTATCCATGCGTGCGACGATGGATTTCGCGGAACAGGAAAAGTATCCACGCGTTTATAATTATCCAATAACGATTGCCTTACCTGGAATGGATAAATATTATTGGAGTAAGGCACGTATTCAAATATAACCAGGTCGTAATAATTATTTTTTATTCTGCCGGCAAACATATCTGTTTCTTTTTCGAACATGCCCACGCCTTTATGAAACCATAAGGGATATCCACTTCCGGTTTCGAGGGAGTAGGGAATTTCTGCCGCGAGCGTGGTTAGCTCCGACATGTTCAATACTTTCAGATCCTTTCCTTTTTTTACAATGTTCGAAGTCATCAGCCTGTCCAATCCATCAACGGTTGGTCCGGGTAATAATATTTTGTGCAGGGTTTTTAATGAACTTAATTTCCATTTATCGAGCGGAATGGCGGTAGTATCGAGTTCTATCATGTAGGTATTGCGGTTCACCACGTTTGCGTAGGTGTATCCTTCATGTGTATTGGTAGTGTATGCTTCCTGTTTCGATGGGATAATAAAACGTTCGATGTATTTCCAGTAAGACTGGCTCCACCACAATAGTGTACATGCCGAAAAAATAATAGACGCCTTCCAACTGTTAATATCTACGGGCATTATTGCAGACAGCAAAGTAAAGATGTATGCAATGCAAAATGAATGGAAAAAAATGTTGTTGTCCACCGGTAAATAACTCGTTACCTGGAAAACTGCTGCCTCCATGATAATGCCTAGCGTAAGCAACGTGAAAAGCATTTTTTGTTTATTTTGAAGAAAAACAGAAAAGTTGCGGATAACTGCAAATAAGATAATCCCTATCAGTGCAAGATAAAATTTCAGCCATATGGAATTCAGCAAAAATTCATTCAGGATATCTCTTATTGAAATTCGTGAACTGTGCGGTGGCTGCCCATGATTGAACCAATAACCAAAACCATATTTTGTAAGCGGTAGAATGATGATCAGCCCGGTGGCGAGTAAACCGCCAATAAAGGTGGCGATGGGCAGCCATCTTTTTTCTATGATGGCATCATAAATTAATAACATCATGATCACCAGGAACGACAAACCACCGCCATCCTGTTTTGTAAAAAATGAAAAGAATACAAACATGCCCGAAAGTATCGGCCATATATACTGGAACCTCGCGGGTGGCTGTGTTAAAAATCGGACGATAAAAGCTAGCCCCAACAGTTCATAAAAAATAACGGTATGGTTGTACCATGGCCAGTAATTCGGGAGAGAATATGAAAGACAAAAAACCAGAATTCCGCAGAATCTGATAGCGGCGGGTACTTCAAAATTTTTAAGGATTGTCCTAAATGCAAGTCCACCAACCACATTTATAAAAACCTGCGCCTTTACCAGCGTAATCATCTGCGCCCCGAAAATCTTGAAGAAGATGGCCGGGATTACCCAAAACATGTATCCCACCGGCATACCGAAATCGCGGTAAGGTATCTGGCCGTTTGCCATGCGGTAGGCACCTTCCCAGCTAAGGTAAATGTTCAACCGGTAGGGAAGATTTGGAAATAGAGGAATCAGGGCTATCACAACTATGAAGAGAACCTCTGCGGCGGACAAAATACGTTTCATATTCATCTGATCTACGGTAAAAATCAACCAATTAGCGGTTAAATTAGTACAAATCTAACCGCCAATAATATTGCAGCAAAGCCTTTTGTAAACTATCTTGTGCCAGCCTAAGACCATGAAGCATTATATTTCTCTTTTAAGGCCTAAGCACTGGGCCAAGAACCTTTTTCTTTTTGTTCCTTCATTTTTTGCAGGGAAGTTTTTTCAGGTGGATAAGTTTCCGCTTCTGATAGGCGGTTTTATTGCTTTCAGCTGTCTCGCAAGCAGTATCTACATTGTAAACGATTATCGCGACATAGATGATGATCGCCGTCACCCGGAAAAATGCAAACGACCGCTTGCGGCCGGCACTGTTAAAAAACCTGCCGCACTCATTATCAGCATCCTTCTTACTCTGATTGGTGTAGTAGTTGCCTATATGGTGGACAGAAGCGGGAAGTTTCTTTTTATTACTGGTATTTATTATGTGCTCAATCTTTCCTATTCGTTCGGGCTTAAAAATATTTCTATAGTTGATATACTCATCGTGGCAACCGGTTTTGTGTTACGGGTAAAGGGGGGCGCAATACTTTCTTCGGTGAATACTACGGAATGGTTCATCATCATGACCTTCCTGCTGGCATTATTCCTCGCTATTGCCAAACGTAGGGACGATATTATGCTGAAAGTGGCCACGGGAGCGGATATGCGAAAATCAATGAAGGGCTACAGCCTCGAGTTTCTGAACACGCTGCTTGGATTGTTCTGTGCTATCCTTATCGTTTCGTATGTAAATTACACCGCATCCGAAACCGCCTATTTAAAATTTGGGCACAGGCTCTATTATACAGCATTTTTTGTAATCGCCGCAATGATGCGGTATTTGCAAATTACTTTTATCAATAATAAAGCAGGATCGCCAACGGACGTATTGTATAAAGACAGGTTCATTCAGATTACTTTGGTACTTTGGGCGGCCAGTTTTTTCGTGATATTGTATTTACGCGACATAACCTTTTTTGAGAAATGAAGACCTGGATAGCAAACTGGGGCAACTACCCCAAGATGGAAAGTGACGTTAGGTATTTCACCTTCAAGGAGCAATTGGAAGAACTGATGAAATCTCCCGAGCCCTTTATTCCGCGAGGCAACGGCCGCTGTTATGGCGATGCTTCTTTGGCCAATACTACTGTTTCCACCTTACACTTCAACCGGATACTTTCTTTTGATGTTGCCCAGGGCCTATTCGAGTGCCAGAGCGGATTAACGCTTGATAAAATACTCGAAGTGATCGTTCCGAAGGGATGGTTCCTTCCAGTAACACCGGGTACCAAATTTATTACAGTAGGTGGCGCTGTAGGCAGCGACGTTCATGGCAAGAACCACCACGTTGACGGCTCCTTTAGCAACCACATTATAGAAATGGACGTAATGCTGGCAGATGGTGCATTATTGACCTGCTCCCCCATTCATTACCCAGATTTGTTCGAAGCCACCTGCGGCGGGATGGGACTAACGGGCATGATAACACGCATTAAGTTCCGGCTTAAAAAAATAGAAACCTCTTACGTTAATCAAAAACAACTCAAAGCGAAAAATCTTGAAGATCTGATAAGGTTGTTTGAAGAATATAAATCCTTCACCTATTCAATGGCCTGGATCGACTGCCTCGCAAAAGGCGAACAGTTCGGAAGGGGAATATTAATAGTGGGTGAGCACGCGAAAACGGGTGAGCTAAATTTAAAACAGGCAAAAAAGCCATTAATGGTTTCGGGTAAACCGAAAATCACTTTCCCATTCAATCTCCCTTCATGGGTGTTGAATACGCTCACGGTAAGGATATTTAATTTTTTATACTATGGAAAAAATTTCAAGCCCAAAATAGAAAATGTAGTTCCCTACGAACCCTTCTTTTATCCGCTCGATGCCATCCTGCATTGGAACAGGGGATATGGTAAAAAAGGATTCGTTCAATACCAGTTCGTATTGCCCCTTTCCTCGAAAGAAGGGCTGATAAGGATACTGAAGCGAATCAGTGCAGAGGGACTTGGGTCTTTTTTGGCGGTATTAAAGGTATTCGGCCACCAGCAAAGTATGATCTCCTTTCCCCAAGAAGGCTATACACTGGCCCTCGATTTCCCGGTACGCAAAGGTCTGTTCCCTTTCCTCGATGAATTGGATACCATCGTCCTGAAATACGGTGGAAGATTATACATGTCTAAAGATGCCAGGATGAAACCTGAAGTTTTATTTAAAGGGTATCCGCAAATAGAAGAATTTCGCAGTATTGTGAAGAAATACAACCCTACCGGTAAATTATCGTCTATACAGTCTCACAGGTTATTACTGACCGGAAATTAAAGTTTACTATGCCAACAGTTTTAATATTAGGTGCCTCTTCAGATATGGCCATCGCAATTTCAGAAAAGTTTGCTTCCGAAAAATATAATATACAACTCGCCGCAAGAAATTCCAAACGACTTGAAGCATTTCAATCGGACCTCGCCATAAAATATGACTCAAAAGTTTCGTTGCACGAATTCAATGCTTTACAATTCGATACTCACCCCGGTTTTTTTGAACAACTATATGTAAAACCCGATGTTACCGTTTGCGTTTTCGGTTATTTAGGCGATAATGAAAAAGGCATTAATGACTGGGCAGAGACGCAAAAAATAATTCATACCAATTTTACCGGGGCAGTTTCAATATTGAATATCGCTGCAGCCTATTACAGGACACAACAAGCAGGAGTTATTGCAGGAATAAGTTCCGTTGCGGGAGAAAGGGGAAGGCAGAGCAACTTTTTATATGGTAGCGCCAAAGCAGGATTCACCGCTTATTTATCGGGACTGAGAAATTATTTGTTTCGTTATAAAGTTCATGTAGTTTCTGTGCAGCCAGGGTTTGTTTATACAAAAATGACCGAACAATTATCCCTTCCTCCCTTACTAACTGCTACACCACAACAAGTGGCCGATATCGTCTATAATGCAGTGATAAAAAAGAAAAATGTAGTGTATGTAAAATGGTTCTGGCGCTACATCATGCTAATTATAAAACTGATCCCGGAATTTATGTTTAAAAAAATGAAGTTGTGAGCGGCGCAATTGCATTTTTTGATTTTGACGGAACCATAACCACCAAAGATTCCTTTCTCGAATTTATAAAATACTGTAAGGGAAATATTGCGTTTTATACCGGCTTTGCCTCACACGCACCCATTCTCATTGCCTATAAATTAAAGATCGTTTCGAATCAGCGCGCCAAGGAGGTGATGCTAAAGCATTTTTTTGGAAAGATGCAGGAAGAGAAATTTGCCGAATATTGCAGCCGCTTCAGTAATGAGGTTTTACCTGGTTTGATGCGTCCCAAAGCACTTGCCGAAATAAAAAAAATGCAGGACGCAGGAGGGGAGGTGGTGATCGTTTCCGCATCTCCCGAAAACTGGTTGATCCCTATTTGCCGGCATTTATCGGCAAAATGCATCGCAACAAAACTCGTCATTTCCGAAAAAAAAATCACTGGTAAAATAAACGGATTGAATTGTTATGGAGAAGAAAAAGTAAGAAGAATCCATGAACAATTCGAGCTCAAAAAGTATTCATCGGTGTATTGTTATGGTGATACTCCCGGTGACCGACCCATGCTGGCGCTTGGCAGCATTCGGTTTTACAAACCCTTCCGGTAAGTTTTTATAATGACTTACAAATGCTTCACATAAAAAAGGGGATGATTGCTCATCCCCTTTAATTATTATCAGGTATTCTATTGTTGTTTGATAAATCTCGAAATCATCTTTTGTTTATTACCAACGATCACTTCTACATAATACAATCCAGCCTGCAGGTCTGATATATTCAGATATTTCTGGAACTGTATTCCAGTTTTATCGCTAACAAAAGACTTTACCATAATTCCGCTGGCGTTATACACTGATACGTGTAGTGGACCAGTAGTGTCGCTCGACAACTGAACGCTGATAGTCGCTTTTGCAGGATTGGGGTAGATGGCCATCTGGTTTTCGTAACGAAGGTTATTCACGACAGAAACGGTTACGCTGTCCATACTTGAATTTCCATTATCATCTGTAACGGTAAGTTCAAACGTATAATCACCTGTTACAAGATTTGACAGGTTGGTTACTGCGAGCAATGGATCGGCAATCGCAGCGGTGGAATCACCACTGATTTGTCTCCAGCTATAGTTATTAATTATTCCATCTGCATCGTGTGAAAAGTCTCCGTATAATTCTGCTGTTGTTTCAGGGAAGGTCACCGTTACATCGGGACCCGCATCGGCAACCGGTGGATTGTTTAAAGGTACAGGTGCTTCTTCCGCAGCCAATACAGTTACCTTAACAACATCAGATGCTTTCGCTCCCTGATCGTCAGTAACAGTTAACCTGAATAGGT
>JBDTMM010000011.1:0-14915 GCA_039934275.1 Flavitalea sp.
AAACCCCGATTACCTTCAGTCAGTTCCCGATTCTTGATTCAGAACCTGATTTCATACAACAGTTTAATAATAAACTCAATGTATCGCTGCAACGGGCTGTGTTATGCGGCACCTATCCTGATAGCCGGCTCATCCAATGGCTGATTAGTAATTATAGCGGGAAATCCGGAATAAGCAATGCAAACCTCATCGCTGATTTTCAGCAGCGCTATAAAAGCTCCGCTGAAAAGGGAACGTCAACCGTTTTGAAAAATCTTAAACCGGGTATTGTCGCTAGAGATGTGACTGATGTTGCGCTGAATTTATTAGGTATTCTCATTTTATTTATTCCTGCAGGTATAGGTTGGTTGTTACATGCCCCTCTATATTATCCATTGCGAAAGTTTGTGTATAATAGAACAAAGTCAACAGTTTTTTATGATTCAGCTCTCTTTTCTGGACTAATGATACTTTATCCCATTTACTGGATGACTTTAAATATCCTTGTCGCGCTCGTTATTACGAACATTACGATAATGGCGGTGATTTTTTTGATGCCTGCGTTCTCATGGCTTTATCTGATATGGAAAGATTGCGTAAAAAGCATCCAAAATTATTTATTACTTCCACGTAATCAACGTGAATTAGTGAAAGAAGTACTGTTTGCCTAACGGATTTTGTTTAATCCCAACATTCCGATCATCCAATCAGGCAAGGGTTTTTCTGATGTTCTTTTTTGTAAATCGATGTACCATCCCCATTTTTTAATAATAGGCACCTTGTGTGTCTCAACCAGTTCAATCAACGTTCCATCCGGATCTTCCACATAACAAAACCTGCCGGCAGTGCTTCCCATCGCAAATGAATTGTGGCTATCCACAGAAAAGGAATATCCGCCGGTTGAGAAGCGCGTTTTCAGATCATCCATATGCAATACATCGAAACAGAGATGAATAAAACCGCAATCTCCCCAGTAGCGATTTTCGAATATTTTTCTCGGTACACTGTCTTTAGTTTCCACTAATTCAATTTGAACAGCCCCGAGCAATTTGCTGAATGCTCCTTTTCCCGAAAATTCTTTTTTTAGAAGTACTCTGCTGAAATCTCTTCCGGGTGATTGCCCGAAAGGCACGTCCCACATTGGAGCTGTACCTTTATAAATAACTTCCTTTATACCTAGCAATTCTTTATAAAAATGTATTGATTTTTCAAGATTTGTTACGCCAATTACCGCTCCAACAACACCGCCACATATGCGGTTATCTTTTTTAAACCATTCATCGCCTTCTACGATTTCGAAATTATTGCCAAGAGGATCAGTAAGCCAGAAACGAGGCCTGTCATCAGGTGCTATCATTACCGGTGTAACAGCCAGCTGATTATTTTCTGAAAAAAAAGCATGTGCGGCTGCTACATCTCTGGCCTTAATTTTCAATGCAAAAATGCCAGGATCACCCAGCATCGGTGCGTACTCCGCTTTTTGGGGTGTCCGGGACATAAACTGCCAGATTTCAAAACCACCACCACCAGACATATTTAAAGATAAAAGTGCATGGCGCGAATGTTCTTTGTTGCCCGTATATCTTGTCATTAAAGAAGCATTTGCCATGTCCTCAAAAATGAGGGCGTCCATTGCAAAAAGATCTTTGTACAAATATTTTGCTTGCACTGCATCCGCAACCCCGATGCCTGCCTGCTGAATACCGCTGATATATTCTTTCATATTTTTCCTATAAATCAATTACAGTACGTCATTATCTATAATCCAGCATGGCTTTATACCTGCTGATCATTTCCTTTTGCGAAGCGCCTTTTTTATACATCTGAATGATATGGTAGTTTGCCCGCTGAACCCTCAAATAGGTGTTATTGTCGTATTTACGGGCAGAGATAAGTGCTGATGAAATAAATATTTTGTACTTCCCTTTTGCTTTCGCACGCACTATGATCTCATAGTCTTCCATGATCCCAAGCGCTGCATTAAATCCGCCTATTTCACTAAACAGTTGCGTGGTCATAAAAAGCGTTTGATCTCCACCGTAACACATGAACCAGTCGAACCTTGTAAAAAAAGCATTCAGCAACAGGATTTTCCTGGTACTGTTAAAACGGGTTCGGTACCTGCCGAACGAAAAACCATGGTTTACTGCCGACTCAATATCCGCGCAATAGGTTTCCGGAGGAAAAGTATCGGCATGAATAAAATATAAAATTTGACTCTTTGCTAAAGACGCACCATAATTCATTTGTGCAGCACGGCCCATTGATGTAGACAACACTGCTTTTGCTCCTGCAGCTGATGCGATACTCATCGTATCATCAATGCTGCCACCATCCGAAACGATAATTTCCGTGAGTTTTCCATGAGAGTACTTTTTCAAATAATGAATAAGCTCAGCAATATTCTGTGCCTCGTTGAAAGTTGGGATAATGATACTGATCATTGCAAATTGCTGTTCGTTTAATCTTCTGTAACAAAGGTAATATGTAGAAGGGTAGGAGTTCCATAATATGAAAGCGCAGTGCACTGATGGAATTCATCCAGGTATTACGGTGATGCAGCCGGTGAAAGTGCCAGAAAAAGAAACGGTGTGATTTAACCCGCGCCAGTGAAACATCCGGTGGTCCATAATGAAGATTGAGATTGCCGCTTGTATCCATCCCATAAATTTAACCATCACAGTAAGCCTATATGCTGTGGCTGCCTCCGCAATCAAAAGAATTCGAAAAGGTTTAACGGATGCAGGAAGTGGGGCATTGTTATCATATGGATTCATGGAATTTATATTGTCATAATAAAGTAAGACATTTGTTCAGTTATGCATTGGTTGGAGCAACTAATAGAATATTACAGGGAAATTGGCGAAAAATTTAAAGTCAACCCCATAATATTTGTTGGCATACATGTAGTTGCCACACCACTTTTTGCTATTTCGGTTACATGGTTAATTTACAACAAAAGAGCCAATGCATCACTTATATTTCCTTCTTTAGTGGCTATTTTGATCTTTAATGCCGCGAATATTTATTTGGTTTTGTTTGGAACAAATATCCCGTGGTGGGTGTATAGCATTGTCGCTTGTTCTACGATTATTTCTGGTTGGATAATGTTCATCAAAATAAAAAGGAGGTTAGCAAAGGCAAGGTGATGAATGATATTATTCCAGTTTATATTTGCTTCGAATAAAAGCAAAAAACTTCTGAAGTAAGAATATTGTAGATTGGAGCATTATAAATCGAATGGTATTGCAATTAAACAATGTTTATTTTAATGAAACAATCATTAACAGCCCATTTAACATTATTATCAGATATTAAACTATGATTGCCAATAATAACGAAGTAATCTGGCTGGTGAAAACGTACACTAAGGATTTATACGGTTATGCCATTACTAAAGTCACCAAAAAAGAAGTTGCAGAAGATTTGGTTCAGGATACTTTTTTTTCAGCATGTCAATCCTATGAAAGATACAAGGGTACAAGCAATGTGAAAACCTGGCTTTTTTCCATACTTAATCATAAGATTGCTGATTACTATCGTTCGAAATATAAACAAAATATTGAGGTTGACCTTGATTCAGATACTTTTTTTGATGATGATCATCGATGGAAACAGGAATATAGACCAAAAGATTGGGGCAATGAGAAAGAGTTGCTCGATGACCCTGAATTTTCCCAAGCCTTAAAGGATTGTTTTAAAAAACTACCGGTAAAATGGTCGTCTGCTATTCATATGAAATACCTTGAAGAACATGATGCCGATAACATTTGTTCGCAACTGGAAATTACGAAGTCTAACTTTTGGCAAATAATTCACCGGGCTAAACTGCAGTTAAGAAACTGTCTGGAATTAAAATGGTTTCAATAATAGGCATAGATTTTTGTCAGGATTTTGATAAATGCACGACTAATCTTTATAGAAACCATTTTTATGAAAGGTAAAATCAACAGTACGTTATTGCAGGGATGATATTCGCTTCCTTGCTGACAGAATTTAAGTGTTAACCCCTGCAGTGGGACTACCGAAAGTGAGCACGGCAGAAGTGATTTCGGGAATGTTGGGAGGTTCATTCTGCATGATGACAGAATCTTTAATCGAACTCCTGGGAGTTTGGTATTGAAGTATTACTACGAGTTCCTGCTTAAATAGAAGTACAATCAACTAAGAATATACAAATTCCCCATGATTAAATCTGTTAAATGAATATAATGAATGCCATGATGTTGTCTTGTGTAAAAGCAACAAAACTTATTGAAATGAAGGGAAATGGCCCGTTAGGAATATTAAAAACAATGCAACTGAATATGCATACGGCGATGTGTTCGGGTTGCAGAAATTATAGAAAGCAATCGACCCTTATTAACGAATTGCTTCGTCGAACCTTTGAAGCCTCACCCATTGTAGCAGATACTGATGAGCTAGAAGCAGCCATAATATCAAAGATCAAATAAAAATAGTATCGTGATTGTCAGGAAAACATGTCTTGAACGACTAATCGTTTGAGGTCTATTTGCAGGATCAATTCCTGAAAGTAAGCAAACAATGACTCGATAAACGCAAAGTGTAAATTTTGAAAATGAATGTCTTGCACAAAAAAAACCATAGTAATAGATCTGACGTAATTATCATAGGTGCCGGGTCAGGCGGCTTGAGTGTGGGTCTGTTCCTCGCAAAAATTGGAATGAATGTAACCATGATCGTAAAGAGCGATAAAGAGGTTGGCGGAGAATGTTTAAACGATGGTTGCGTACCAAGCAAAGCTTTAATTCACGTTGCGCGCCAAGTACAGGCTGCCCGGGAGGCACAAGCTTTTGGCATTAAACTTAGCGGTGAAGTAGATATTAAAAAAGCGATTGGGTATGTTCATGCCCGTCAGGAAATGATACGCAAACACGAAAATGCTGCTTGGCTGAGGGAACAGGGAATACGCGTTGTATTGGGTGAAGCAAGCTTTGCAGGAAAGCATGAGGTTGAAGTTAATAGTGAGATTTTCTCGGCAAAAAAAATTATTCTGGCAACTGGCTCTAAACCGCGCAAATTAAAAGTAGAAGGCATTGAACAGGTAAGTTGTCTTGACAATGAAAATATATTTCACATAGAACAAATTCCTAAAAGGATATTGTTCGTAGGTGGTGGGCCGATTGGAATGGAAATGGCACAGGCAATGAAAAGGCTTGGCAGCGAGGTAACTGTAGTGCAAGAAAGCAATGAAATACTCATGCATGATGATAAAACCCTCACTGGCATTTTGTTGAAACGACTACAGGAAGAGGGCATTACGTTTTACTTCAACGTAAGTTTGCAAAAATTTACTTCTCCCACTAATGCGTTATTAAAGAATAAAAATGGTGAGGATTTTAACCTTTCCTTTGACGCAGTATTTGTTGGAATTGGGCGGATGTTAATCCTGGAACCATTACAACTTGGGAAAGCGGGCATCAAAATAAAGGATCATAAAATAATAGTCGATGATCAACTTCGTACCACTAATAAGGATATACTGGTTTGTGGCGATGTTGCCGGTGACCTGCAATTCTCTCATGCAGCTGAATTTCATGGAAGAATTATTCTAAACAATTTATTCTCTCCCTTAAACAAAAAACTAAACAACGACTATATGTCGTGGGTTACTTTTACAGACCCTGAAATTGCCACCTTTGGTTTAAATGAAAAACAGCTAAAACAAAGAGAAATAAACTACGAGAAACTTGAGCAGAATTTCAGTACTGATGACAGGGCCGTTACGGATAATTATCAATATTCCAAGGTGATTCTTTACATCAGCAAAGGAGGGTTTTTAAAAAGGGAAAAAATACTGGGTGGCACAATGATAGCTCCCAATGCAGGGGAACTTATTCAGGAGTTGATACTGGCAAATACATCCGGCTTATCAATAAATAAGATTTTCAATAAAATTTATCCATATCCTACTGCTTCAAGAGTAAACCAACATCTAATTGTAAAGCACAAGCAGAAGAGCCTGACTCCGGGATTAATAAAAATATTACAATTCGCTTATAAAATATTCAGCTAATGGGCTGGTGGCAAATCTTTAAAGAATGGTTCTTTAGTTTAGGCGACAAGTATAATGTAAATCCCTACATCTTCGGCGGCATTTATGTAGGCGCCATCCCACTATTTTTTATTTGTTTAGGATGGACAATCCGAAATGCAAAAAGGAAAAAGCCAATTTTTGTTCCGGCATTATTAACTGGGTTTTGTTTTATATCTGCTTATCTATATCTTTTTATAGCAGGTAAAAATATACCGCTGTGGGTGTATATCTTTATCGGCTTCATGGTTGTTTATAGTATTTATTCTACTATTAAAAAGGTAAAACAAAAAACGAAAGCTTTATGAAAGAAATTCTATATACTATCACTTTAAATATTGTTTATAAATATTGCTGATCATTCAATATTAATCAAATGGTTTTAGGCATACCTACTCTGAGGAATATGATCAATACTATTTTAAATAGCGCGAACGTCTCAGCAAAGACAATGCAAAGAAACTTTTGCGTTATAATCAAAAATTGGATTGAAAGGTGATAATGGATGGCATCAATAGGGCCGTAGGAAAAACTGATAAAAAGGATTAAATAATAGGGTACTCATAGCAGTTAATCAATTCAAAACAAAATCTGAACAACAATACAGCCATAATATTTTTCTCTAGGTCTGCTTCCTGTGAAGCAGCCAGGAAGCCGTTTTTAAAAACTTCCTTCAGGTCAAATAAAAGAATTGCCGAATGTTTAATTGACCACAGCCTTGCCATTATAAAGAAAACCGGGTTTCCCTTTTATATTTTTGACGAAACCAGGCAAACGGGTAACACATTTAGTGAAAGACTATTGAGTGCCATTGATTACGGTTTCATTAAAGGCCACAACCGTCTGATTGTTATCGGAAATGATTGTATTCAGCTTACCGAACAGGAAATATTAATTGCTTCTGACAAATTAATCAGTAATGATTTTGTTATTGGGCCCACCCATAACGGAGGACTATACCTCATCGGTCTTACTGAAAATACACCGTATGCCAATTTAATTTCAAATGTAAAATGGCAAACTGGCACCGTAGCAGATAGCGCTAAATCCTTCCTGTGCGCTTCTGCCGCTGGGTATTTTTTACTTCCCACGCTTAGTGATTTTAATGATATAAATGATTATGTTTTTTTAAAGGCAAGGGTATCCGTTTTTAATCCACTTTTAATACTCATTAAAAGTGTTTTAACTTCCTATAGCTTGCTGGTTTATCTTATCAGGGATCTTTCTCTCCAGTCTATTGATCTTTCGGCGGAACAACTTAGAGGACCTCCTGCTCGTAGTTATATTCCACTTACTTAATTTCATTTATTTTATTTGTAAAGTTTCAATTATGAAAAAGTGTCTTTCACTTTTTATGGTGCTTCTATTAGCCGGTACTGTATATGCCCAGGTAGACTTGCTGGTGAACGTTACTAATACGGCATCTCTAAAACCCGTGAATGAGATAAAAGTACGTTTAGAAGACAGGGAAATTGGTTATGATAAAGAGTTATTAACCAATAAGCAGGGAAAAGTAATTTTTAAATCACTGACAATAGCCGGAACCTACTCAATTAGCGTTCCTGATGAGAACTACTTTGCTGACGTGCCAAATGAAATCCAGCTACGTTCAAATGAAGCACCAAGCATCAACATATTTATCACTGATAAGAAAAGTTACGATTTAAAGGAAGTAATAATAAAATCAGGCAGTTCGAAAATGAACACCATTAATGCAGAAGTTTCTGCACAGTTAAAAAGAACGGAACTGGAAACACTTCCCATAGAAGGTCGTGATATTACCCATTCTCTGTATAGGTTGCCCAATGTAACTCAGGCAACAGGATTCTACCCGGAGGCGCCTAATGTTAGTATTAACGGGGCCAATTCGTTATATAGTTCATACCTTATAGATGGCATGGATAACAATGAGCGCTTCTTAGGTGGCCAGAAGTTCGCCATACCACTTGGATTTACCCAAAACGTTACCGTGCTCACCAATAATTATTCCGCAGAATTTGGAAACACGGCTAATGGCTTATTCAATATTACCAGTCGAAGCGGTAGCAATAATTTTAAGGGGGAAGTATTTTACCTGACAAGGCCGGGTCCGTCAATTGATGGTAAAACTAGATTTACGCAAAAGGATCTTTCTGGTAATGATGTAAAAAATGGGTTTTCCCGCCAGCAATTTGGTTTTGCATTGGGAGGCGCTATCAGGAAAAATAAAACGTTTTATTTCCTGAATGCCGAACAAACCATTGATGTAAAAGATAACCAGCTTTTATCCCCTCAATTGGGTATAAACGCAAGCATAAAGGGAACAAATAGCTTTACATATTTATCTGGAAAAATTGATCAGGTGTGGAGCCCCTACTTCCATTCCTCATTACGCGTTAATGTTGGTATAGTAAATATCGAACGCCAGGGCGGTGGCCTCGATGGTGGCGTGTCATTTCCATCATCGGGTAATAAGCAAGATAGAAATTCAATACTGATTGCATGGAAAAATACCTTTACAAAAGCAAATTTTTCCAGTGAAACTAACTTGCAATACAGTCGCTTCCGATGGAATTACGCCAGGCCTAATAATCCCAACAGCCCGCAGGTTACCGTTCGTGATTCTTCCTCAAATCTTGCAACCATTGCAATATTAGGGAATCCGGGTTATGTCTTTGATTCTCATGAAAGCACGGAACAGTTGCAACAAAAATTCAAATGGTATTTTACTAAGCATACACTAAAGGTGGGTGCAGAATTGATTACTGCTAACCACAAATTATTTGGTGGCGGTGCGCCTGCCGGTGTTTACCAGGTTGATCTGAATGCAACACAGGTTGTAGCATTAAAAGCAGCAAATAAAGGGGCAGGTTTGGATATTAGTGATATACCCGCAAATGCTAAAGTGTCTGCTTATAGTATTGAATTGCGACCAACGGAATTTGGCACACGCCAAAGCATTTATACTGCTTATATAGAAGACCTTTATTCAATCAGCAACCGGCTGAACTTTACCTTTGGCTTACGTTATGATTATGATAATCTTTCTAAATCGGGGAACAGCAAGGGAGATTGGAACAATATAGCTCCAAGAACGAGTTTTAATTTTAAACTTACAGAACGTAGTGGCATAAGGGGTGGCACAGGACTGTTTTATGATAAAGTATTATATACTATTTACAGTGATGCATTGCAACAAAACACCACTAGCGCAGACTATAAATCGGAATTGCAGGCGTTAATTGTCAAAGGCATATTGCCAGCCAATACAGACCTTTCAAAAATTACCTTTGATGGAAATATTTCTGCTGGCGCAACTAATGTAACTTATCTCAATGGACTCCCGGCAGCATCATTACAAAACCAGCGGAACAATGCTTTTAGTTTTGGACGTAGGATAGTAAACCCGGAAGGCTATGCAAATCCATATACCTGGCAGTCTACGATCGGTTATCAATATCAAATCAATGATAAACTCTTATTTTATACTGATGTAGTTTATAATCGTGGTTACCATCTATTTCGCTTGCTTGATCTGAATGCGCCTACTTCTTATGGCATTCCGCAAAATGGAATATCCGCCAGAAGTGAAACGGATGCGAATGCAACAAGGCCAGTACCTGTTTTTACAGATGCACAGGGTTATTACGGATTGATTAATGGACAAAAGGTACGTGGTGTTTCAAGAAATGTAATGATGACTGTGGCAGGTGGAACATCAGAATACGTAGGATTGAGTGTAAATATTAAGAAGGATAAGTCCGAAGATAAATATGCGTATTTTCTTTCTTACACCTTATCAAGTTTAAAAAACAACACCGATGATATTAATTTCAGGGCGGCTGATGCAAACAACTATGCCGCTGAATGGGGTCCTTCATTAAACGATCGCAGGCATGTGATTAGTGCTGTATTTTATTATTATCCGGTAAAACAATTCACCGTTAGCATGGCTGGTTTATTACAAAGCGGGCAACCGATAAACAGGATACCGCAGGCAAGCCTTTATGGTGGTACAACAGATCTAAATGGTGATGGCGGAAGTTTCGGTGATTCATATGTTGGTAACAGCGACAGGCAGCCCGGAGAAACCCGTAACAGCGACCGTTTACCATGGAACAAATTATTTGACCTTGGATTACAATATAATCTGAAATTAAAACATGCCGGTACTTTTGAAATAAGGGCAGATATATTCAATATTCTCAACACCGCAAACCTGAGCGGGTATAGCAATAATGCCACACAAAGCAACCAGATACAGGTGGGCCCCAAAAGCAATGGCATTGTTCAAAAGAATGCCGGAGCGCCACGGCAGTTTCAGTTTGGAGCGCGATTTGTATTTTAGTAACAAACTTTTCAGGAATGGTGAGGATTAATGCCGCATTAAATTAATTTTTGTTGGAGATGAAAAAATTTACTTCTTTATTGCTGGTGACTATTTCATTGTTGTTGAACGCATGCAATAACAATAATAGAATTACGGAAATAGACCCTTCCCAATTTTCATGGAATGAAATAGTAAGGCAGGCAAAAGGGGAAAAAGTGAATTTTATGATGTGGCAGGGGGACCCGCAAATCAATAAATATATAAACAGCTTTATAATCCCCAGGGTAAAAAAAGAATATGGAATTACATTGAAAACAAGTGCCGGACAGGGTAATCAGCTGGTGTCTATTTTAATGGGGGAAAAGGAAGCGGTAAAAACGAACAGCGAAATAGATATGTGTTGGATAAACGGAGAAACGTTTTACCAGTTAAAACAAATTGATGCATTGTTTGGGCCCTTCGTTTCAAAATTGCCTAATGCGGCGTTAATAAACTTCGATAATCCATTTATCAAGTACGACTTTCAAACACCGGTGGATGGCATGGAATGCCCCTGGGGAAATGTGCAGTTATGTATCATTTACAATAAAGACAAAGTTCCTGTTCCACCTAAAAACATGAACGAACTGGAAAATTATGTAATACAACATCCTGGTAAGTTTACAATTCCTAATGATTTTACAGGACTTACTTTTTTGAAGTCTTTATTAATAGACATCGCTGGCGGTCGCGGTTCACTTGCAGGCCCTTTTGATGAAGCCAAATATAAAAATTACTCCGCATTGTTATGGCAATATATTAATCGTATAAAACCCTATTTGTGGAAATCCGGCAAAACTTTTCCCAATGCTGTGGCATCTATGCACCAGATGTTTTCGCAGGGTGAACTTTACTTTACTATGAGTAATAACGATGGTGAAGTGGATAATAAAGTTGCCGAAGGTACACTGCCTCCATTTGCCCATTCGTATGTACTGGATGCAGGTACTATACAAAATTCACACTACCTCGGCATAACAAAAAACAGTAACCAAAAGGCGGCAGCCATGGTTGTTATCAATTTTATGGTTTCGCCGCAGGCTCAATTGGAAAAACAAAAATCGACTGTGTGGGGAGACGGAACTGTGCTCGATGTAAATAAACTAAGTGTCGCCCAACAGGCAGTATTTAATTCTCTTCAAACCAGACAGTATGGACCAGACAGGGCTGCTATTCAGCCCAAAGCTTTAATGGAATTGGCGCCGGAATATATGATAAGGCTTAATGATGACTTTAGAAAATATGTTATTGAACAATAAAAAAGCCAGCTTTTTAGGCATTCTTTGCTTTATGCTTTTGGTAGTATTGCCATTTGCTGGCAGTCTTATTTATGCAATACTGTATTCATTTGGGTTGACGGGCATTTTATCAAAAGGGTTTACTACAACGCATGTTTCAGGCTTATTGAACAACAAGGAAATGTTTTTTTCATTGTTCTATAGTTTTTATATCGCCATTTGCTCTATGTTTATTTCTTTATTGCTTGCAATAGCCTCTGTACTGTTTTTTAAGGCATCCATTACAAAAAGCAAATGGTCGGTTTTTCCATATTTACCACTGGCTTTACCTGCTATCGTAACCGCTTTTATTTCTTTGCAGGTTTTCAACAAAACAGGTGTAGTATCCAGAATGTTCTACCAGATACATATCATCAGCGACCTAAGCCAGTTTCCGGATATGGTTAATGATAAGCTGGGTGTTGGAATAATAATCACGCATGTATTAATGGCAACACCTTTTTTTCTGATTTTCTTTTCAAACATGTATGAAGCAGAAAATGTAAAGGCTTTATCCAGTGTAGCCAAATCACTGGGAGCATCTTCAATAAAGATTGCTGAAAAAATCGCTATTCCGCTATTGCTGAAAAATGGGCTAAATACCATATTGCTTTATCTCATTTTTGTATTTGGATCTTACGAAATTCCATTGATACTTGGGCAGCAAAGCCCTCAAATGATCTCTGTGCTGATTGTCCGCAAAATGCAACGTTATAATCTGATGGACATTCCACAAGGTTATTTTTTATCACTTGTTTACTCCATTGCGGTTATTTTATTGCTGGCTGTTTTTTTAAAATCTAAAAAACAGGCTGTATCATGAAACTTTTAAAACAACCAATAGTATTTTTAATGTTGCTGGTATTTATGATGCCATTTGCTTTTCTCTTCGTATTGTCAATTGCCAACGGATGGAAATTCCCACATTTACTTCCTTCTGGTTATAGTACGGATCGATGGAGCGGATTAATTGAAAACAGTGGTGGGCTCTTACAAAGCTTACAGCTTTCCAGCATGATTGGATTAATAGTAGCGATATTTTCTACCATTACGGGCTTTATGATCAGCCGCTCCATATCATTGCATAGCAAAAGAAAATACTTATTATTTGGCTGTTATTTTCCACTGGCGTTATCGCCGGTTATTTATTCACTGCTGCTGAACCATTTTTTTATCATGTTTAATTTATCAGGCACTTTTAGCGGTGTTGTAGTTGCACAACTCATTATTACAATCCCGTTCAGTATTATATTGTTAAGTAGCTTCTGGAACGAAAATATCCGTTCTTTAGAGCAGATAAGTGCAACTTTGGGAAGCAATTTACGGCAAACCTTTTTTAAAGTGATATTGCCGGTGGCTTTACCCCAACTGCTGGTTTGTTTTTTTCAAACCTTCCTTATATCGTGGTTTGAATATGGGCTCACAACCATTATTGGTGTTGGAAAAGTACAAACACTTACCCTGAGAGTGTATCAATACATTGGAGAGGCTAATATCTTTTACGCGGCTTTGAGCAGTTGCATCATCGTTTTTCCAGCTGCAATATTTTTATGGATTAATAAACGATTTGTTTTTTCTAAATTCAATTCATGCTATTAGACATCCGGCATATAAGTAAACAATTTTCTGAAGAGCCTGTGCTTAAGGATATATGCCTCACTTTACAAGAAAACCATACGCTTAGTATTTTAGGTAAATCGGGTTCTGGTAAATCTACCTTACTTAAGATTATTGCAGGCCTTGTTTTACAAGATAGCGGCGAAATTATTTTGAAGGGAACAAATATTAATACTTTGCCCGCCAACAGGCGTCACATTGTATATATGAGCCAGGAGCCCTTGCTTTTTCCGCATTTAAATGTATTTGAAAATATTGCTTTTGGCCTGCGAATTAATAATGAAAAAAAGGCAGTTGTTGAACAAAAGGTAAATGAATTGCTTACCAGTCTTGGTTTATTTAGCCATCATAAAAAGATGCCACGACAACTTTCCGGTGGGCAAAAGCAACGGGTTAATTTCGGCAGATCATTAATAATAAACCCGCCCTTACTATTATTGGACGAACCTTTTGGCAACCTGGATACGCAAACCCGTGCGGAGATGCAGCAATTATTTAAACAGGTTTCAAAAGAGTTTAATATTACTTCCATATTTGTTACCCACGACATTAAAGAAGCATTATTGATGGGAGACAATATTGCCTATATGAATACGGGCAAATTAATAATTTATGACAATAAAAAATCATTCATTTCAGACAGTAATACCGGGGCACAAAAGGAAATTACATTCTGGCAAAATTTATAATTAATGGCTACGGAGAATATCTACAATCATTACGAAAGCATTTATTGGGTTTTTACTCAATTATGTAATGATAAATGCGACCACTGCTACAATAGCTCTGGACCGCAAGGAGAAAGAATTTCAGAAGAGGATTGCATGAGCATTATTAAAAACCTGCCAGATACCGTTGACAGGCTGATTCTTTCAGGAGGAGAACCTTTGGCCGAAAGAAAATTATTATATAAGATTTTGGACCGCCTGCAAGAAAAATTTAGTGGTGCTACTCAAATAATGTTGCAAACCAATGGCGATTTATTAACTGGTGAAATTTTAGATACCCTTGTTGAGAAAGGAGTTACCCGAATTGATCTGGCAAGCATGGACCGATACCATAAAAATGCTGGTGCAAGGCTTGAAGTTTTGAAGGAATTATTCTTTTCCCGTGGCTTTAGCGATGAAAATACAGCACCACTTATTGAAAAGGAAACGTACCTGAAGAGCGATAAACTTTCCTTTGGCTATTGGGGTGCAACAGAAGATATGTGGCTTGGTGGTAATTGGGCAAGAGGCAGGGCAATGGAAAAAAATAACTGGTTAAAGAACCCCGACCATAATTTTTGCAAGATTCTATCCGGTGCAAGAGGTTTCTTGGGCGGAACTGAACTACCTATGGAAATTTCAATCCAGCTATGGAAAATTAATCCCTGTTGCCCAGGAACAAAGTTCCCAATGGGCGATGCAAGAAAAGATAAGGTGGCTGATGTTTTGCAACGTGTATCTAAAATGGAAGTATTTCAAAAATTGAACCTTGGGGAGCCCTGGCAAATGGGCGAACATATCGGAGTTTCAGCAGAACAGGCTAGAGCAGAAACAGCAGTAGTAGAAAATATTTGTTTGTATTGCGATCTTTTCTTTTTGAAGCATATTGATAATAAAACGCTGGAACTCAAAACTGCGCCGATTTAAGGAAA
>JBDTMM010000012.1:0-14490 GCA_039934275.1 Flavitalea sp.
CACAAATTCACCCGTGAGCCAATAATATTTTCTTCCGTGTGGATCGTCCCTTTCCAGAAAATCCTCTTCATATTTTGCATACGCCTGGCGGCAGATCTTCACCCCTTTTATCAGGCTGTCATCCACCGCTGGAAAATTCACATTCAGGATCATGTGTTTGTCCATAATCTTGCTCATCATCTTCTGCACGATCATCCGTGCGTATTTCTTGGCAGCGGTAAAATCTGCCTCGATACTATAATCCAGTAAAGAAAATCCTATAGAAGGAATGCTTTCGATCGCGGCTTCCACAGCAGCCGACATCGTTCCCGAATAGATCACATTGATGGAATGGTTGGCGCCATGATTGATGCCGCTGAGACAGATATCAGGTTTCCTGTGAAGCACTTTATCCACCGCAAGTTTTACACAATCTACCGGCGTACCGGTACATTGATATGCCTCTACCCCGTCAAAAGCCTGCACGGCGTGCAGCCGCAGCGGGTGACCGATGGTAATAGCGTGGCCCATGCCCGATTGTGGCTTATCGGGCGCCACTACCACTATCTTTCCCAGATCCCTAACGGAATCCACCAGGGCCCTGATACCGGGGGCGGTAATTCCATCGTCGTTAGTGATCAGGATAACGGGCTGGTTTTTCTTCTTCGCTTTTGCCATATGTCAAGCTGTGAACCTTAAGGGTTTAAGGAAGTAAAAGTAAACAAAAACGACTACCTTTGCAGCCGGTAAAAAAAATCAATATGGCAGGCCAGTTAAAAGAAGTCCGCAACCGGATAAAATCGGTACAAAATACACAGCAGATCACCAAGGCAATGAAGATGGTGAGCGCAGCAAAATTGCGTAAGGCACAGGAAGGAATTGTGCAAATGCGTCCCTATGCGCAGAAGTTACAGGAGGTATTAAGCAACATCGTAAGCGGTTCCGACGGAGAAATGGGAATGGGCCTTGCTACCGACAGAACCGTTGAAAAAGTAATACTGATAGTGATCACGAGCGACCGCGGATTGTGCGGGGCATATAACGCAAATATTATCAAGAAAGCTAAACTCACTATCGCTGAAGAATATTCCGCACAGGCAGCAAAAGGCAATGTACAGATATGGACGATAGGGAAGAAGGGATACGAGCATTTTCTTAAGAATAAGTTCGATGTTGATCCGCGTTTCAAGGATATATTTCTTCACCTGAATTTCGAAAGCGTGCAGGCGGCATCAAAAGCAGCGCGGGAAGCGTTCGAAGCAAAACAGGTGGATAGGGTTGAACTGGTGTACAGTGAATTCCGGAATGCGGCAACCCAGCGTTTTGTAACAGAAAGATTTTTGCCGATCCCCAAGATAGTAGCGAAGAGCGGTGCGAAAAAAAGTGATTTTATATTCGAACCATCACGAGAAGTGCTGGTGGCCGAACTGATGCCGAAAATATTGAACACGCAGTTGTATAAAGCGGTGCTCGATGCAAATGCTTCTGAACATGGCGCACGGATGACCGCCATGGATAAAGCAACTGAAAATGCAAATGAGCTATTAAAGAATCTCAAAATATCCTACAACCGTGCAAGGCAGGCAGCGATCACTACCGAACTTACAGAGATTGTGAGTGGAGCGGCGGCATTACAGGGTTAACCTTTGCGAATTTTTTGCGATACTCATTTACCCATAGTACCCCAAAGCGCACAAAGTTTACGCGAAGACCGCAAAGAATTTTAAATTACAGCATGGATATTGGCAACATCATACCGCACATCGAGGCACTTGTTTTCGCAAGCGACAAGCCCCTTACTCCAATTGACCTCACCGAACTCGTAAACAACGCCTTTGGGTTTATGGACGATAAGGTAACTATGGAACAGGTGCAAACCGCAATTGAAGGTATCACGGAGAAATACAACTCTGAATTTTATCCATTCGAAATGAAGGAGAGCGGTGGCGGATGGCAATTTCTTACCAAGAAAGAATTTCATAAAACCGTTGCTCAGCTCAACGGAGAAAAGTTTTTAAAAAGACTGTCCTCCGCTTCCCTTGAAACCCTCGCGATCATCGCATACAAACAACCCATCACCAAATCGGATATTGAAAGCATCCGCGGGGTAAGCTGCGACTATTCCATCCAGAAATTACTCGAGAAAGAACTCATCATTATCAGCGGCCGCGACGAAGAACTTCCTGGAAAGCCGCTAATTTATAATACTTCGCGTTCGTTCATGGATTACTTCGGTATTAATTCGCCGCAGGATCTTCCGAAGCTGAAAGAAATATTTTCGGAGTCTATGGTGGATCCAACGGTTATGAATAGCCTAAGTATTGAAACTGCAGAAGAAGAAAATAGGGACATCGTACCCGAAATAACACCAGAAGAAGGTCCGCTTTTGGTGGTCACCGAAACCGGTGAGCTGTTGGAAGAACCGGACGAAAACCCGGATCTCCATAACGACGATCCTACTCAGGCTTAATATAAATCATCAATGGCAAAAGAACTTTCAAAGGAAATGCTGGTAGCGCTCGGTAACCAGTATGGAACCCCACTGTACGTATATCATGCAGAAAGAATAAAAGAGCAGTTTAATAAATTGCAAAATGCATTTGCAAATACAAACGCTACATTTTTTTATGCGTGTAAGGCGCTCACAAATATTAATGTGCTGCGTTATGTAAACAGCATCGGTTGCAATGCAGACTGCAGCTCATCGAACGAAGTGAGGATGGCAGTGAATGCAGGATTTCCTGCGGAGCGCATTTTATATACTTCGAATAATATTTCTTTTGCTGAGTTGGAAGAAGTGGCTGCGTTTAAAGTGAATATCAATATTGACAGCATTTCTAATTTGAGAAAGTTCGGGAAAAAGTTTGGTGCATCGTACCCGGTGGGAGTGAGGCTTCGCCCAAATATTATGGCAGGTGGAAATTTGAAAATTTCTACGGGCCATGATAACAGCAAATTTGGTATTCCTCTGGAGCAATTGGATGAGGTATTGAAGGTGTCGAAGGAAACGGGAGTGATCATTCGCGGGCTGCATATACACACCGGCAGTGACATTAAAGATGTGGAAGTATTTGTGAAGGGCGTAGCGTTATTATTTAAATTATCGGAAAAGTTCGATACGCTGGAATTTCTTGATTTAGGAGGAGGATTTAAAGTGAAATATAAACCTGCTGATCATGAAACAGATATTGATTTGTTAGGCAAGAGACTGGGTGAGTCGCTAGCGGAGTTTGAAAAGAATTCCGGAAGAAAATTGAAATTATGGTTCGAGCCGGGAAAATACTTAGTGAGCGAGGCCGGCTATTTTGTAGCGCAGGTGAATGTGTTGAAGGAAACCACTTCTGTGAATTTTGTTGGGCTGAATACAGGGTTGAACCATTTAATAAGGCCTATGTTTTATGATGCCTGGCATACGATTGATAATATTTCGAATCCTTCGGGAGAGGTAAAAAGATATACCATTACCGGTAACATTTGCGAGACCGATACTTTTGCGACGGACCGTGAGGTACATGAAATTCGCGAGGGTGATTTTCTGGTGTTTTTTAATGCGGGGGCTTATTGTTTTGAAATGAGTTCGAATTATAATTCGAGATATAAACCTGCGGAGGTTTTGGTGCAGGATGGTTCTTCACGCATTATCCGCAAGGCAGATGTATGGGAGGATTTACTCCGGAACCAGGTTGTGTGATTACTATTTCTGTAAGGTTCGGTATGCTTATAGGACAGTGGTAATACACTGCTTCTTTTTTAAAAGGCTGTCATTAACACAAATAAAAAAAGCCGCCAGTTTAGGGCAGCTTTTTTAAGCAATTCAACAAAGGGTCGTCAATTCAAGTGTTCGTCGGGTACAGCGTGCAATTTTGCCTGCTGTTTTGGTTCTTCTCGAGGAGATTACACTGGTTGGTTTCATCGATACTTGGATAATTTTGTCAAACATTATTGGTTTTCAACGGACAGGATTTATATGGGTACGGATCAAAAATTAAAAGTTTAAAAATAAGCCGGACCCGGTAAGGGTACCGGCTTAAAATCGAAATCCTAAATAAAATCAACATCATGAAAGGGTGTGCTATCAGAACCGCTTCATTTTAGTAACCGGGTTAAGGGTTTAGGGGTTTTATAATATAACCGTCCAGGGTTATTCGTTTAATATTTTTTGTTGGGTTTGTTATCGTTTGTGTTATTCTCATTTGCTGAAACAAAGATGGAAAACATCTTTCCGTTCTCCATCTTTATTAGACAAATGGGTGCAAACGTTCGGTGAAATGACCTTTTTATTCGATATGCCTTCGTGAACGTATCAACCTTCCCTGCCTTTCTGGTTCAAAAAAACATATAAGGCATTGAATCACAAATGCCTAAAGCCTGCATAGCATAAAGCGCGTGCAAAGAAGAGTTATAAAATGGTGAGCCGTTTCATTACATCAGCCCTCAGCGATTTGCTGATAGGGATCTCAATTCCGTTGATAAACAGGTCGTTTTCACGGATATCGTCGATTTTCTGGAGATTAATGATATAGGACCGGTGAACCTTCATAAAGCATTCCTTATTCACCTTGTCTTCGAGATTCTTAATAGTATTGTGGGTAACGTATTTCTTATTAGAGGTAACAAACCTCACATAGTCGCCAAGGCTCTCTATAAATAATATATCGTCGTTATTCAGCCTTATTAATTTTCCATCGCTCTTTATAAAAAGATGGTTCACTGTATTACCCACTAAAGATTTTTCTGTTTTGCCCGTCACCTTTTCAAGCGCCTCTGTAAACCTTTTATAAGTAAAGGGTTTCTTTAAAAAATCCGCCACATTATACTGAAACGCGTTATAAGCGTATTCTTCTTTCGAGGTGGTAAGTATCACTTTTGGAGAATAGGTTAAATTGTCTAGCAGCTCAAACCCGGTGGCACCGGGCATTTCAACGTCTAGGAATAAAACGTCAACCGTATTTTGATTTAAGAATTCCAATGCCTGGTGTACATCAGGAAACGATCCCTTCAATTCTACTTCGCCGCTTTTAATACAGCATTTGGCGAGGTAGTCCGAAGCTACTTTCAGATCTTCTATAATTACGCAGCTGATCATGAATGGTTCCCAGTAAATTGTTGCAGTCTTTTTCCTTCCTTCTCCAGAATATTTCTTCCACGAATGATCTGGTTCATTAATTCTTCAAATTCATTCTTCACCACATCTATCGCAGAAATATTCACGCATACATTTTCAAAAATGCCAATGGTATCCTGCTGGTTCAGCAGGCCTGTAAAACCAAAAACGGGTTTTAATTTGTGTGCGGCCTGTTTCACCATCAACACGTCCCCCAGTTCAAAAGCGTGGTGAAGCACCGGAATACCCTCGTTTACCGATTCGAGGCAGGAATAGAATACTTCGGTGATATAAGTGTAATCATCCTCGTAGAGGCTGTAAATGAACTCTTTGTCGATATTTTCGTCGAAAATGAACTTTTTATCGCCTGGTTGGTGTTTCATAGGTAATAGTTTCAGGGTTTTCCCGTTTTACAACCGTATCCCTAATTCAATAACTCTATGAAAAAGAAATTATTATATCTGGGGTGGTTAATTTACCGTGATATCCTCTTTTCCGGCCTGGAAGGAGAGGCCATGAAAGAGCAAAGAACCAAGATTCTCAGGCTGAACCTGTTCGTGATCCTGGCGCTGATGGTAAACTTCTTTTCGGTATTAACGTATTTCTATCACAGTTTGTATATAAGTGCGCTGATCAATATTACATCGGCCTATTTCTTCCTGCTTGCTTATTATTTTAATTCGCGAAAAAAATTTGAACTGGGAAGAACCGTTGCGGTTATCAACCTGAATGTTTATCTAATAGTGATCTGTTATGTGGAAGGTTTGAAAGGAGGAGCGTATCTGTTCTATTTTCCTTACTTTCTGGTGCTGACATTCGTGGTAAGTATCGGGCAGCAATTCAAAGGATGGCTATTCGTGTATTCGATTACGTTAGCTTCGGCACTGATCTGTTTAAATATCAGTCCGCAGACAAATAATATTGAGGTTATTGCCGAGGGGCTCTACCAGCAAATGTATGTGAGCAACCTTGCGATTGGATTAACACTGACATTGATTTTCTGCTACGCGATATTGCGCGTGAACAAGGACAATGAAGACGCCATACTTCAGGAAAACGAGAACCTGAAAAATGCGGAAATGGAACTGCTGCTCGCCAAGAAAAAGGCCGAGATCGCCGCCAATGCAAAATCGAGGTTCTTATCGAACATGAGCCATGAACTGCGTACGCCGTTAAATGGAATTATCGGAGCTTCGAATTTATTATTGCAGGATAATTATTTGCAGTCTCAGAAATCAAATCTTGATATTCTCAAGTATTCTTCCGAGCACATGATGATATTAATAAACGACATTCTCGATTATCATAAAATAGAAGCGGGAAAACTGGAGCTGGAAGAAAGACCTGTGAATATGATGCAGTTTTTGCAACGCGTGGTGAACCAATTCAGCGGACAGATACAGGCAAAAGGATTGCGTTTTGTAACCGCACTGGACGCGCACCTCGATAACGAGATGTACACCGATGAAACAAGACTGCACCAGGTGCTGAACAATTTATTATCAAATGCGATCAAGTTCACTGATAAGGGAACAATTAATCTTACAGTAAAACAATTGTTTTCTTCCAGCCATAAAGCGACTGTTCAATTTATAGTCAGAGACACTGGCATAGGAATCCCGGAAAACAAACACAAGGAAATATTCAGAAGTTTTACGCAGGCTGATGTGGATACAACAAGGAAATTCGGTGGAACCGGCCTTGGACTAACCATCAGCAGGAAGCTGGTAAATATGTTCAACAGTGAATTGCTGGTGAAGAGCAATGAGGGTGAGGGGAGTGAATTTTATTTTACTGTGGAACTGAAAATAAACCACAACGGGAAATTATACATCAACGAGGAAACCACGAGCCAGCTCGCATCGCTCGAAGGAATAAGGGTTTTGATAGCGGAGGATAATAAAGTCAACATGTCCATTGCCAGGAAATTTATGAACAAGTGGGGAATATTTGTGGGCGAAGCGGTGAACGGCAGGGAGGCGGTGGAGCTATTCAAACTTGACAATTACGACTTAATGCTCATTGACCTTGAAATGCCTGAAATGGACGGTCCTACAGCGTTGAGGGAGATCAGGAAATTTAATAAACTCGTTCCCGCAATGGCCTTTACTGCGGCGGTATACGACAATATGCACCTCGATCTTTTACAAAAGGGATTTGTCGATTATATCCGCAAGCCCTTTCGTCCGGAAGATTTGCATAAAAAGATATCTTACCTCGTAGGCGAAAAGATAGTGTAAGAATGTATTAAAGGTGCACAGTATAAGATTGATAAGTAGTTTTCCTTATCTGGAATAAATAAATCAGCTATTTGGCTGAGTAAAAAATAATAATTGATTATTGAATAGGGGAGAACCGGCATCTTTACACCACTCTACATCATTACAGCCCCTAAACCCTTTAAGGCGCACTAACCCTTTCTGAAATATGAAAGGGTTTTGTGATTTCAGAAGGTTAGGGCAACAGGGGATCTATTTCATTCACCGCCGGGTAAGCGAAACTCATTCCCATCAATTTGGCGATCATTACCAAACCCTTATTCTTGCAGAGTTTGACATCTTCTATATTCTTATTAAGAAATTGAGCAATGACCTTCGTGTTCATTCCTTCAAAATAACTAAGCTGCAAAATAGTTCGGCAATCATCAGGAAGCTGATCAATTAAGTGCTCAAGACCGGTAATGGTTTTCAACGCACTAAAATGCGACTTGTCTTCCGATTCAATTACGAAATCACTTTTTGCTTTTGCTTCAAGTGCAATGGTTCTGGCGATGCCGAGCATCCAGATAAATAGGGTGTTTTTATTTTCATCGAACTCGTCGATGATTTTATACACGGTGCTAAAAAGCTTCACCATCAGTTCGCTGGTAGTTTCGGGATTTTTGGTGATGCTTTCCACGAGTGAACAAAAGGTTGATGCGTAGAGGTCAAATAGCAATTCAAATGAGGGCAGGTCTTTTTGTTTAAGTTTTATAATTAAACCCGACTTTGCATTAAACAAATCAGAAGACTTTAAAACCATGGTCATAGCGGGGTTTTCACCATATATTCATATTTCGTGCCCCACTTTTCAGTGCCCTGTTTCCTGCATTTTTTTAATAGTATTCTATCAATAATTAATGTTACATAAAAAGGATTGAAGAAAATCCATTACCAGGAAATGATGTGGGTAAACAAATTCCCATTAAAAGTGGAAGTATTCAGGTGAGATTTTTGAATACTTTCGCTTACACTGCATCCTTTGTGTTACTTCCGTTAAAGTGTGCCAAATATTTATTCCTTATCACTGATTGCACCGACACTTTATTGATCTTGCTTTCCAGCCAGGAAATAATATCTAGATAACTGAATGCACGTGTTTCAAGCGGGTTATTTTCCTGCGCCCGTAATTGCTCAAGTAAATTTTGAAAGGCATATTTCAAATGCTGAGGTGCAATTCGAAATGAATTTCTTAAAAAGTCAAGTATCTCTTTCTCCACAATACTCAGGTGCTCCATCTTCGCCATGAACCTGAAAACAGAACGTGCCAGGTATTCCACCAGAGAATAATTTCCCAATTCATAATGTGCTATCAAATGCAACAACCTCGAATAACACTGAAGATCCGTGCGCAAATCAACCTTCCAGTTTATGATTACATTTAAATGATCGATCGCTTTCTCTGCCTCGCCACTTCCAAAATACAACGACGCAATTTTATAGTGAAACACCAAAATCCGGTGGCGGTCCAGATACAAATTGAACTCTTCCAGTTTCTGATTTATATATTCCACCAGTTTCAATCCCTCGGTAAAGGTTCCCTCTAAAAAATGTTTATTGATCAGGGCGATGTGCAAATACACAAATGTTTGCACGATATTATTTTCCGTTTGGTGCACAAGCTCGGAATCTGAAAATGCCTGGAACTCTTTCAATGTCTGATTGAATTTTTGGTAGTTCCTTAAGCCAAAATGGGCGTTCAGCAAATTGTGAATTCCCTTAATGTAATGCGCCGTTTCAATCGGGAGCATGTGGGGCTCCTTACGAAATAACTCCACCCATTTATTGGTGTAGCGGTAATACATTAACCAGTCTTGGCGGATAAAAGTGTACCAGCAATAACACTGGTACAAATAAAGCCTTTCATAAAAACCCTGTACGGTATTGGCATTTTTGGGAAGGTGGTTGTTGAAATATTCTTTAATGGCCTCGTCTTCTTTTTCATTTCTTGCGTGGCCATTCCTGATGTACCAACTGTACAATTGAAGTGAAAGATTAGAGAGCCTGCTGATGCGGACAAGTCTCTGGTTGGCCTGCTCCGCTTCCTGCGTCAACACTTCAGCCCGGTCCTGCATACTTCTCGTAATGTGCAGCGCCTCGATCTTCTTTTCAAAAAACAACGCCTGCATCAGGTAGGTGAACTGGTTATTTGTACGGGCAAGTTCCTTCATCCGGTCAAGCATTTTCAACGCCTGTAAATAAAGGCCCTTATTGTATAGGATACGGGCGTGATCCATCTGTTCATGGAGTTGCAAGTCAATATTATCAGTATCTTTAAGAGCGCGAAGGCTTGAAAGTATCTTCCGGTATAAATGGGACTTTATATTGGATAGCTGCTGCTTCCTAAGACTCTTATTTTTAAGGAGTTGCGTTTCGTCATATTCAGTCATCCTGTCCAGGGCATCGAATAACTGCACTATTTTTAGATCCTCACCCCCTGAATTGCGCTTCACATAGAGTTTAAAGTTGCGCTTCTCGGCTTTTTCAAGTGATTTTATAAGTTGGAAAAGCGAATCTGTTGATTTGTTGGGCATCGTAGTCGAAAAATCTTTAAATCCTTACCAGGCCTGGCTTTCGAGGCTTTAGACATGGGTTCACCGATGTAAAATAGGTACAAAATTGGTTTGAATCCTTAAATAAATGTGGATAATTTAGTGGCCTGTTCGTTTTTAATCCATAATTAACCTTTCTACCAGATTCTTTGGAGTACCCTTTTTTACCTAACTACTTACTATGGCAGACGAAAAGATATTCATTTTTGACACCACACTCCGTGACGGAGAACAGGTGCCCGGTTGTAAACTGAACAGCAACGAAAAAACCGAACTCGCCCTACAGCTCGAAGCACTTGGAGTAGATATTATTGAAGCAGGATTTCCGGTTTCCAGCCCAGGCGATTTTGCCTCGGTGCAGGAAATATCAAGGGTCATTACCAAAGCAACTGTTTGTGCACTGAGCCGTGCCGTTCAGAAAGATATTGAAGTTGCCGCCGAAGCGGTGAAACATGCAAAGCGTCCGAGAATACATACCGGTATCGGTGTCTCCGACTTTCATATTAAAAGCAAGTTCAACGCCACAAGGGAAGAAATAATAAAAAGAGCAACGCAGTGTGTAAAGTGGGCACGCAACTTTACCGACGATGTTGAGTTTTATGCCGAAGATGCCGGCCGTGCAGACAACGAATACCTCGCACGGGTAGTGGAGGCCGTCATTGCGGCAGGTGCTACCACGGTGAATATACCTGATACCACTGGCTATTGTTTACCACATCAGTATGGCGAAAAGATCGCCTTCCTGGTAAACCATGTTCCCAATATTGATAAGGCTATCCTTTCCTGCCATTGTCATAACGACCTTGGGCTGGCCACTGCAAATTCCATTGCGGGCATCATGAACGGCGCAAGACAGATCGAATGTACCATCAATGGATTGGGAGAAAGGGCTGGTAACACTGCTTTGGAAGAAGTAGTGATGGTGATCAAACAGCACGCCCTTGGATTTTATACCGATATCGATACAAAGATGCTGAACCCCATGAGCAGGCTGGTGAGTGAGGTGATGAGGATGCAGGTTCAACCTAACAAAGCGATTGTAGGAGCAAATGCATTTTCGCATTCATCGGGTATTCACCAGGATGGATTTTTGAAAGATGCCATTACTTATGAAATCATCAATCCCGAAGACGTAGGGGCCGAACTTTCTAAGATCGTGCTTACTGCAAGAAGCGGAAGGAGCGCACTGGCGCATCGTTTCCTGAAACTCGGATACGAATACAACCGCAATGATATAGACGTATTATATGATCGCTTCCTTAAGGTGGCCGATGCAAAAAAAGAAGTAATGGAGGAAGATCTGCACCAAATGGCGCAGGCTTATTCTCCTGTAACAGTATAAACCCTTTGCGCCTTTGCGTTTCCTTTGCGCCTTTGCGTGAACCCTTTTGCGCAATCATGGTTCACGCAAAGGCGCAAAGGAAACGCAAAGGCGCAAAGTAAAATGAACAAAATGCCAAAAACATTATTCGATAAGATCTGGGACAAACACGTAGTGAAAACCATTCCGAATGGTCCCTCGGTGATATACATCGACAAACATTTTATTCACGAAGTAACGAGCCCCCAGGCCTTTAAAGGATTGGAGAATCGCGGGCAGCCCGTATTTCGCCCGCAAAATGTGGTTGCCACTGCCGATCACAACGTTCCAACCGTAAACCAGCATTTACCTATCAAAGATGAATTGTCGAGGAACCAGGTAAATAAATTAATTGAGAACTGTAAAAACCACCACATCGAATTATATGGTCTCGGTCATCCCTTCCAGGGTATCGTGCACGTGATAGGACCGGAGCTCGGAATAACACAACCGGGAATGACGATCGTTTGTGGTGACAGTCATACTTCTACCCATGGTGCATTCGGGTCCATCGCATTTGGTATTGGTACCAGTGAAGTGGAAATGGTGTTTGCGAGCCAGTGCGTATTGCAGAGCAAGCCCAAACAAATGCGCATCAATATCAATGGAAACTTAAATACGGGAGTGGTATCGAAAGACATCATCCTATTCATTATTGCTAAAATATCCGCGAGCGGTGCAACAGGATATTTTGTGGAATACGCCGGGGATGCCGTTCGTGCACTGAGCATGGAAGCAAGAATGACCATCTGCAACATGAGCATTGAAATGGGAGCAAGGGGTGGAATGATCGCGCCGGATGAAGTGACTTACGATTACATGAAGGGCAGATTGTTTGCGCCGTCGCACGAACAGTGGGATTTGAAAATGAAAGAATGGAAAGAATTGTATTCTGAAAAAGATGCACACTTCGACATAGAAATAAATATTAACGCAGCGGAGATCGAACCGATGATCACGTACGGAACTAACCCGGGTCTTGGTATTGCGATCGGTGCATCGATACCGCAAACGGATAGCATTCCTGATGAGGGTGAAAAAAGAAATATCATCAAGGCGCTTGAATACATGGGGCTTCAATCCGGTAAACAACTGCTGGGCATGCCCGTACAATTTATATTCATCGGCAGTTGCACCAATTCAAGAATTGAAGATCTGCGATTGGTAGCATCGATTGTGCGGGGAAAAAGAAAATCTGACAATGTGGAAGTGATGATCGTTCCCGGCTCACAGCAGGTTGCAAAGCAGGTTGTGGAAGAAGGGCTTGATAAAATATTCGAGGCGGCAGGATTTGAAATCAGGCAACCGGGTTGCAGCGCCTGTTTGGGTATGAACGAAGATAAAATACCGGCAGGAGCTTATTGCATTTCCACTTCCAACAGGAACTTTGAAGGAAGGCAGGGCGCAGGTGCAAGAACATTGCTTGCGAGTCCGTTAACGGCCGCAGCATCGGCATTAACAGGAGTTATTACTGACGTAAGAGATTTGAAATAATATGAAAGCATTCACTGTACTGGATACCACATTTGTTCCGTTGTCTATCGAGAATGTAGATACCGACCAGATCATTCCTGCGCGTTTTTTAAAGGCTACAACGAGGGATGGGTTTGGCAAAAACCTATTTCGCGACTGGAGATATTTTAATAACGATGAGGCACAGCCGAAGCCTGAATTTGTACTTAACCAGCCTCAATATAAAGGGGAGATACTGGTAGCGGGAAAAAATTTTGGTTGCGGATCTTCGAGGGAGCACGCGGCATGGTCGATCCTGGATTATGGATTCCGTGCAGTAGTGTCCAGTTTTTTTGCGGATATTTTTAAAAACAATGCGCTCAATAATGGCGTATTGCCCGTGCAGGTAAGCGAAGCGTTTCTGCAGGAAATTTTTCGTGAGGGAAGCGATTCAAAACTGAGTATTAATTTAAAAGAACAAAAGATCACAATCAACAGAACGGGTGCATCGGAAAATTTCGACATCAACGATTATAAAAAAACCTGTATGCTCAATGGGTACGATGACATCGACTTCCTGTTAAGCATAAAAAAAGATATTGAATCATACGAACACGCAGCGCAACATTCTTAACGAAATCAATCATGCAAAAAAAGATAGCGGTTATTTTAGGAGATGGTATCGGACCGGAAGTTACCCAACAGTCGATCAAGATTCTGGATGCCATAGCGCAGCAATTCAATCACCAGTTTATTTACACCTATTGTTTAATGGGTGCAGATGCTATTGATAAAACCGGTAGCCCGCTGCCCGATGAAACGGTAGAAATTTGTCTTGAAAGTGACGCGATATTATTCGGTGCGATCGGCCATCCCAAATACGATAACGACCCAACAGCTCAGGTGCGACCTGAACAGGGATTGCTGAAGCTTAGAAAATCATTGGGGCTTTTTGCGAATATCCGCCCCATCTCTACGTATGAAAGTCTGCATCACCTTTCTCCATTAAAAAATAAACAACTTGAAGGCGTTGACTTTATCATTTTCCGCGAGCTTACCGGTGGTATTTATTTCGGCAAGAAAGAAATGAACGAAGAAAAAACCTACGCCACCGATGAGTGTGCTTATAGTAAAGAAGAAATTGAAAGAGTGGCGCACCTTGCTTTTCAGTATGCAATGAACAGGGATAAAAAACTTACATTGGTCGATAAAGCAAATGTGCTTGAAACATCGAGGTTGTGGAGAAAAGTAGTGCAGGATCTTTCTTCACAGTATAGTGAAGTAAAGGTCGATTACATGTTTGTCGACAATGCGTCTATGCAGATCATCCTTAATCCGAAGCAGTTTGACGTAGTACTAACAGAAAATATGTTTGGTGATATTATCAGTGATGAAGCAAGTGTGATCAGTGGCTCTCTGGGAATGCTGCCTTCTGCATCGGTAGGTAATTCATCGGCTTTATTCGAACCCATACATGGTTCTTATCCGCAGGCGGCGGGGAAGGATATTGCCAATCCTTTGGGCTCTATATTATCTGCTGCCATGATGCTGGATTATTTCAGGCTTTTTGAAGAAGCGACATTGATAAGGCAGGCAGTGGAGTGGACACTGGCGCATGGATTTGTGAGTAAGGACATTGACCCAGTAAACAATTATTCAACCACCACTATTGGTGACCTTATACGCGACTTTATCGAGAACAGGAAGGCTTCCTCTATGAATACCACCAATATTTCATTGAGCAAATCGACCATTATATAGTTAGAATTCCGGCAAAATATTCAT
>JBDTMM010000013.1:0-14425 GCA_039934275.1 Flavitalea sp.
TCTGAAAATGAGCAGACAGGGGAAATATGCCAAAGACAGAGGCGCCGCTTGAGGCGATTAAAAAATACATTCCGAATGCATCGGCACAACCGGTGCTTGATTATCTCACAGCGTTCAAGGTTCACCTAACGGTTACGCGTGAGCGTAAATCCATTCTTGGTGACTATCGGCATGCGACCAGTTACACCACTCACCGCATTAGCATAAACGGCAACCTTAATAAATTCAGTTTTTTAATTACACTGATACACGAGCTGGCGCACCTCAATACGTTCATGCAATATAAGAACAGGGTAGAACCACATGGAAAAGAATGGAAGAATTGTTATGCCACGCTGCTTAGAGATTTTTTGATACCTGAAATATTTCCTGCAGATCTGTTGATTGCACTGCGGAAATCTATGCATGATTTGCCCGCGAGCAGTTGTTCCGATGACAACCTGATGCGCGTATTAAAAAAATATGACGCAAAAGAAAATGGATTGTTAATGGTGGAGCAGGTACCCGAGGGAAGCCTTTTTGATGCGGGAAAAGGAAAGCTGTTCCGCAAAGGGAAAAAATTGCGTAAGCGTTACCAATGCACCGAAATGCTAACTGGCCGACTATTTTTATTTAGTCCGATTTACGAAGTAAAAGCCGTATAAAATCAGGGGAATTAACTAAGAAAAGCCAGAAGGCCGTAAAGTAGCACGAATGAGACGAAAGTTATGAGGAGAAAACCTTGGTGTGCGTTTTTCATAAGGGGATTTTGTGGATACAGAGAAAAAACGGAGAATGATGGGGAATATTGCGGCGGTGACTTATAATTTCAGGTTTTTTTCCAAATACTCATGAACCCGCTGGTAAAAGCAATCGGCAGCAGGTCGGCCAGTTTGCAGTCTGCCCTTTGAAGAGCCCTGCTTTTTTTGGTTAATAATGAAAAAGGAAAAACCTGTTCAATAAAATTCGTAGCGGCTATTTTTTCTATTCTGAACCCTGAAGCCGAGGCCAGCTTCATTAAAGATTTCTTTGTAAAAAACTGAATGTGGCGCAGGTCGTCCGCGCTGGATTGAACAGTAGTGCCGGTATAACCCATACTAATCTTGATTTTACTCAGCATTTTTAAAGTAAATCCGTTGTTGTTTTGCAAGGATTGAACCGGTTTGGTAACTAATAATTCGCGGGGTCCAAAACCATTTGGTACCGTTACTATTAAAACTCCATTATTTTTCAGGGATTGATACAGTGTATTTAGCAGTAGCTGTGGTTCGTTAAGGTGTTCGAGTACTTCACTGCAGATGATCGCATCATATTTACCCGGTTCGGGAACGAGCTCTCCTGCGGGAATTACCCTGAATTGTACGTTGCTTAAATGGTTGTTTTGCCGAGCAACGGCGATTGTTTTTTCACTAACGTCAATCCCTAATACCTCGTAACCCTTTTCCCCAAAGGCGCGGCTAATAAGCCCATTGCCGCATCCCACATCCAGTATAAACGCACCGGGATCGATGGATTGTGTTACTGATGAAGTGATAAAATCCGTACGTTTTTGATCTGCAATTCTTTCAAATTCCATGTGCTGTTTATACAATAAGCAGATTAATACCAAAGCTTATTATTATACTAAGGTGTTGTACAACTTTCGATGGTAGGCGTGGGGGGCAAAGGGTTTTGGCATGCTACGTTTCACGTAGGCTGCCAAGAAGAGCAAAGGCGCAAGGAGTTATTCTTTGCGCCTTTGCTCTTAATCTTATACCTATATACCTTTATAACCTTTTGCCCGAAACCTTTAAGCAACTGCTTTGTTTACCAATGCAGCAGCTTCACTAAGCAAGGTGGCGGACTGAACTTTAAGTCCACTTCCTTCAATTAGCAATTTTGCTTCAGCAGCATTTGTTCCCTGCAACCTCACAATAATGGGCACTGCGATGTTTCCGATTTTTTGGTAGGCGTCAATAACACCCTGCGCTACACGATCGCAACGGACAATACCACCGAATATATTGATGAGTATCGCCTTTACTTTTGGATCTTTTAATATGATACGAAAACCAGCTTCAACAGTCTGAGCATTTGCAGTGCCACCCACGTCGAGGAAGTTGGCGGGTTCGCCACCATTCAATTTGATCATGTCCATGGTTGCCATTGCAAGCCCTGCTCCATTTACCATGCAGCCCACATTACCATCTAGCTTTACGAAGTTGAGGTTGAATTTTGCCGCTTCCACTTCTGTAGGATCCTCTTCACTAACGTCACGTAACGCCTCAAGTTCGGGATGACGCATGAGTGAATTATCATCCAGGTTCATCTTACAATCTACTGCAATGATCTTTTCATCGGATGTTTTGAAGAGAGGGTTTATTTCCAGCATGCTGCAATCCAATCCAACATATGCGTTGTAAAGGTTGGTAACAAATTTCACGCAATTCTTAAATGCTTCACCACTAAGACCATAATTGAAAGCGATCTTTCTTGCCTGGAACGGTAATAAACCACCTGATGGATGAACCCATTCTTTAAATATTTTTTCAGGAGTGCTGTGCGCTACTTCTTCTATATCCATACCTCCTTCGGTACTGTACATCACTACGTTCGAACCCTTTGCACGGTCCATTAATATTGATAAATACAATTCTTTGGTTGGGTTAGCGCCATTGTAATAGACGTCCTGCGCAATGAGTACTTTGTTAACGAGTTTCCCGGCTTCGCCCGTTTGAATAGTAACCAGTGTTCCGCCAAGTATGTTTCCTGCTATTTCTTTAATCTGATCAGCATTTTTGCCTACTGCCACACCGCGTTGTTCGGTTCCTTTTATCTTTCCTTTACCACGTCCACCTGCGTGGATCTGTGCCTTAACCACAGCGAAGTTATTTCCGAATTGTGTTTTTAGGTTACGGTATGCTTCTTCGGCAGCGCCTGCATTATCCACTGCATAACCCTCCTGCACCGGTACATTGTATTTTTTCAATAATTCCTTGGACTGATATTCGTGAAGATTCATGTATAATTTTTTCGTTATCGGCGATGCGAAAATAGACGATTTCGTCGATTTGGAAAGGCACTTAATTTAAGTGTTGCTTCAGGGTACTAAAGTTTTACTTTTTCCATCTTCGGCACTATGAAATGAATGATGATCCAGGCAATGAGGAACGAGGTGCCGCAAATAAGAAAAAGGATATTGTAACCTGCCACAATATTGCCCGCGTTTTTATAATAATCGAGAATAAATCCTATTAACATCGGGAACAACACACCTCCCACAGCACCTGCCATACCGCCCATTCCAACCACCGAACTAACGGCATTCTTGGGAAACATGTCGGGCACGATAGCATATATGTTGGCGCTCCATGCCTGGTTAGCAGCAACGGATATGCTGATCAGCGCCACTACCACCCACATGTCCGTAGTGAATCTGGTAGCGATGATCGGCAGCACCAAAAACGCGGACATCAGCAATGCCCTTTTCCGTGCCTTATACACAGGAAGGCCACGTTTTATTAACCAGGAAGAGAGATAACCCCCGCCGATACTGCCGATCATGGTGCCCGCGTAAACGATCACCAATGGCAGGCCGGGCTTTTTTAAATCGAGATGAAAATAAGAATTGAAGTAGGAAGGGAGCCAGAAAAGAAAAAAGAACCAGATGGGATCGGTAAAGAGTTTGCCCACTATAAATGCCCACGTCTGTTTTAATTTTATCAGCTTTAACCAGGTGACCTTGTTGGAAACGGTTTCATCGGTATCCGTTGCATCATCACTGAGGATGTAATCCAGTTCTTGCTTCCCTAATCTTTTTTGGCGGGAGGGAACTTCGTAAAAAATGTACCAGAACAACAACCACAGGAATCCAAGCGAACCCGTTACCAGGAACGCCGCCTGCCAGCCATATTCTGCAAGTATCAGCGGAACAAATATTGGTCCCACGCATGCACCGATATTGGAACCGGAATCGAGTATCCCGATCGCGAGCGCCCTTTCTTTTTGAGGGAACCATTCTGCTGCTGCCTTTACACCACCAGGATAATTTCCCGATTCACCCAATCCCAGCAAACCTCTTACCCACATAAAACCAAATGTACTTCTCACTGTAGAGTGAAGCATCGCAGCAATGCTCCATACCGTAACCGAAATGGTGAAGCCGCGTTTGGTGCCGAGTTTATCAATAATTCTGCCGTAAAATAATTGTCCGAATGCGTAACACGCAGTGAATGCCATTACAATATGACTGTAATCGGTTTCGGTCCACATGAATATTTTTTCCAGTTCGGGCTTTAGCAATCCGAATATCTGCCTGTCGATATAATTAATAGTGGTGGCAGCAAATAATAGAAATGCGATGATCCATCGATAATTGCCTATCCCGGTTTTTGACATATAATTTGTATTCATATAAGAGGTTATTCTTTACAATTTCCGGTATTTACCCGGTTGCGTTTTTAATTTAGATTCTTATAAATACTTTTTTCTTATATAAAAAATAGCAGATGTACCACAGCACCATCGAAACCGTAAGTACTGTAGCAATTTGCATGGCTTGTTCATTCGATCCGAAAAATCGATAGAGAATTGGTTTTTCTAATTCGCCGGGTAAATGTCTTCCGCCCGCATGAACAAACAGGTAAATACACAATGATGGCATAGCCACGCCGACAATAAACATAAAAATGGGTTGCACGAGATCCCACCCATGTAATCCCTGCCAGCTGTCCTGATCCAGTTGTATGTGGTTTATTATTATACCCATTTGTTTAAGTACCCAGGGTTTCGTTCAAACAGAAAATTGGCCCTGATAACATTTGAAGGTATGGGAAACAAGTAATCCTCCGCACTAAAATTCCGCTGAATTCCGGCTTTCTGCTTTGAGGATATGTTTTCTTATTAAAATGAACCAACATTTCACCTCAAAACACATTTTGTAACTTCTTTCCTGGATAACTTCTGTGTTGAAGACTGCCCCACTTGAGAGGGGGATTATTACGATATACTAAGTAGTTTGTCATTTTTTATAGTACACCTTTCAAATTATAATACAGCAAAAACATAGAAGAAACGAGCCGATCACTACGAGCCACCCTTGAAGATACAGGGAGGTTTACAAAGGTTAGAAAGGTGTCTGCAACTAATCCTGATAAACCTAAGGAGAAGGCTGTAAAGGCAAAAACTAAATAATCTTACGCTAAATGATTCCTTCTCTTAACCCATTGAAAACTCCCTATATATACGGCCGCAGTGATACACGAGAATACTATCTGAACATTTTTCGTGAAGTACATCGCGACTACTTCGATGGGTACTGCCAATACAATTAATATAAAAATACCTCCAAGGAGTGCAACGGTGATGCCTAAGGCAGTAAAATAATTCATATAGATAATTTTATATAATGTAAATTAGTTTCATTAGAAACGGGAATAACAATACAATTTTAACATTTGCGAAGCCTTCTGTCCCAACAGGTATATAGTTGCCTAAAAGCAATACGAACAACTGTTAGTTTTTTATTGAAAATCTTCTATTTTTGCGGATCCTCTGTTTCAATCCACAACTATGCACTTCGAATTCAATGAAGAACAGCAAATGATCCGCAAAGCCGCCAGGGACTTTGCGGTTAATGAATGCCTGCCCGGAGTAATAGAAAGAGACGAACACCAAAAATTCCCGCTGGAACAACTCACCCACCTTGCGAGCCTCGGCTTTATGGGTATGATGGTAGACACTGAATACGGTGGCGCCGGCCTCGATACGGTGAGTTACGTACTCGCCATGGAAGAGATCAGCAAGATAGACGCCAGTGTTAGTGTATCCATGAGCGTTAATAATTCACTCGTGTGCTGGGGACTAAATAAATTCGGTACTCACGAACAAAAATCAAAATACCTGGTTCCCCTCGCACAGGGATTAAAGGACGATAAATTATACATCGGTGCCTTTTTATTAAGCGAACCCGAAGCTGGCAGTGATGCCACCTCGCAAAGGACCATTGCAGAAGATAAAGGCGATCATTATCTTTTAAATGGTACAAAAAACTGGATCACCAATGGTAATACCGCCTCGGTTTACCTCGTGATGGCCCAAACCGATGTATCAAAGGGCAGCAAAGGCATCAACGCCTTTATAGTGGAAAAAAATTCTTCAGGAATAACCATAGGGGCCAAGGAAAATAAAATGGGCATTCGCGGAAGCGACACACATTCCATCCTGTTCCAGGATGTTAAAATTCCAAAGGAAAACAGGATCGGTGAAGCAGGTTTCGGTTTCAAGTTCGCCATGCAAACACTTACAGGCGGCCGCATTGGTATCGCAGCGCAGGCACTGGGAATCGCCTCCGGGGCCTATGAACTTTCTGTGAAATATGCTAAAGAAAGAAAAGCATTTGGCAAAACCATTTCGCACCACCAGGCCATACAGTTTAAACTTGCTGACATGGCTACCAGGATCGAAGCCTCAAGGCTGCTTTGCCTGAAGGCCGCCTTTGAAAAAGACAAGGGCATCGATTTTTCCCTGAGTTCGTCCATGGCAAAGGTTTTTGCCTCAGAAACCGCCATGTGGACTACCATCGAAGCGGTCCAGATCCACGGAGGATACGGGTATGTTAAGGAATATCACGTAGAAAGACTCATGCGCGACGCAAAAGTGACCCAGATATACGAAGGAACCAGCGAGGTGCAGCGAATGGTAATCAGCAGGGCGGTGCTTCAATAACCATTTGTTTACCTTTGCATTCATGCGAAGTGAACAATACCAGCAACTTCTCAATAAAATAGGTTCGCGAACAACACTCGTCGCGGTATCCAAGCACCACCCGGTGGAAAGCATGATGCACCTATACCATCTTGGCCACCGCGATTTTGGAGAGAATTACGTGCAGGAACTCATCGAAAAACAATTGCTGATGCCCGCGGATGTACGCTGGCATTTTATCGGTCACCTCCAATCTAACAAAATAAAATACATCGCGCCCTTTGTTTATTTGGTGCAAAGTGTTGACAGTTTTAAGTTGTTGCTCGAAATCAACCGCCAGGCAAAAAAGATCGACAAAGTGATTGACTGCCTGTTGCAGGTTCACATTGCACAGGAAGAAACCAAATTCGGTTTATATGAAGAGGAAATTGACGAGCTGATAGTGGGATTTAAAAAAGCGGTGGAGGTGAGTGAAGTGAGCAATGTACGCATCACCGGTTTAATGGGAATGGGGTCATTATCCAATTCCGAAGAAACGGTTAGGACCGAGTTCAAATATCTTGCAATGCTGTACGATAAATATTCCGCTCAAAATGGCCCGCACATTCAGTTTGAGCATTTATCCATGGGAATGAGCGCTGATTATGAACTGGCCATTTCAGAAGGCAGCAATATGGTAAGAGTAGGGAGTTTGCTTTTCGGGCATCGCCCCAAAATTTAAAGCGGCTTCACCTTCAAATTGATTAAATTGCACCCTCATTAAGGCTTAAAATTTAAAGGATTCATTAAATGGTAGTATTGATATTTTTTGTGGTGCATTGGTACCTTTCTCTTTTTTGTCAAACTTTCTTCTTACATCGTTATGCTGCACATGGTGCTTTTAAAATGAGCAGGGGGTGGGAAAAGTTTTTTTATATACTCACTTTCGTAACACAGGGTTCGTCTTATATGAGTGCCCGCACCTATGCACTGCTGCACCGTTTGCACCATGCCTATACAGATACTGAGGACGATCCGCATTCCCCCGCATTCTCAAAAAATGCGATGGACTTAATGAACCAGACCAGGATCAAGTATTCTGATATTTTCAACAACCGCATGCCTATCGATGAAAAGTTTACCAAGAACGTTCCTGACTGGCCGGCTTTTGAAAAATTTGCGCACCCATGGTTCACCAGGGTGCTGTGGATCGTTGCATATACCGCGTTCTACGCTTATTTTGCTACCGCATGGTGGCAGTGGCTGTTGCTTCCGATCACTATAGCTATCGGACCGGTTCATGGTGCGGTGATCAATTGGTTCGCACATAAATACGGTGAAACAAATTTTGCGATGAATAATACCTCGCGCAATCTTTTTTATATCGATGTGCTGATGCTGGGTGAAGCTTATCACAACAACCACCACAAATTTCCATCTAGCATTAATTTCGGTGTAAAAAAACACGAAATTGATCCTATATACTTTGCCATTCTTGCACTTAACCGTTTGGGTGTAATTCGATTGAATAAGGTGGAAAGAAAAATGATAGAAAACGAAAAAACCACAGTTTACCTGAACGAACGGCTTAGAAAAATTTCCTAACAGCCACAGAAAATTGCCGATTATACATGATGACCTGTATGAAAAAAGGAAGCATCACCATTTCGTTATTTGTATTTTTTTCAGCAATATTTTCGGTGGTTAATGCCCAGAAGTTTGATTCTGTTTTGCAGGTTTTGGATACCCGCTACCCACAGGAGAAATTATACCTTCACTTCGACCGGTCTAATTATAATCCCGGGGAAACCATCTGGTTCAAAGCCTATATCTTCAATGCAAATCTTCCTTCCCATATCAGCCGAACGGTTTATTCTGAACTGCTTGATGATAAGGGCAAAGTAATAGACAGGAAAGTGTCACCGGTAGTGTCTTCAAGTGCTGCGGCGGCATTCGATCTTCCCTCAACCTATTCGGCAGGAATGGTGTATGTACGTGCATATACCGATTGGATGCTCAATTTCGATTCTTCATTTTTATACTATAAGGCGATACCTATCCTTCAGTATAAAAAATCCACCGCAAAAGCACCAGAACCAAAAACATTCTTGCAATTTTTTCCGGAAGGCGGCGACATGGTTGAAGGGTTGGAATCAAGAGTAGCCTTCAAGGCAACCGACATAAGGGGGCTTCCCTATAATATCAAAGGCGATATCACCAACAGCAAGGGACAGTCGGTTGCAACATTTACCAGTATTCACGATGGGATGGGTTTTTTTACGCTCACTTACGATCCGAAGGAAACGTACAAAGCGAATTTTAAGGACGCTGCCGGAAAGCTCCAGCAGACCCTTTTACCCTTTGCAAAAAAATCAGGCCTCGTTGTAAAGATCGAACAGGAAAAGGGCGAGATCCAGTTTACGATCTCTACACCGGCATCGGAGGTGAAGCCTGTAAATATGGTTTATGTCGTAGGTCAGGTGCAACAACAATTGGTATACATGGCCAATGCAAATCTTTCTAAAACGAATACGGTGAGGGGGAAAATTCCTACCGAAAATATTCCTGCGGGATTACTGCAGCTCACGATTTTTTCACAGGACCAGAAACCGCTCGCGGAACGATTGGTTTTTGTAAATAAACAGGATTATTATTTTATTACGGATCTTAACAGCCCGTTAAAGGGTTTTGAAAAGAGAAAGAAAAATGTGATACAAATAGATGTTCCGGATACTATCAAAACAAACCTTTCAATAGCGATCACCGATGCAAGTCTTAACCTGCCGGGAAGCGACGAGGATGATATTTTTTCCGGCGTGTTGTTAACAAGCGATATCAAAGGATATGTTCACAACCCTGCTTATTACTTTTCCAGCGAAGCGGATTCAGTGGTTTCACACCTCGATTTGGTAATGATGACCAATGGCTGGAGAAGATTTAAATGGGAAGATGTATTAGTAGGAAAGTATCCGAAAATAGCTCATTTACCATCTAATTACATCAGCATTATCGGAAAAATTAACGGACTTACCAGAACGCAGCTCGCCTCACAGGAGCTAACAGGAATTATGGAGGTAGATAAGAAACAACAGTTTCTTACCATTCCTGTCGATCCTACTGGTTCATTCAATTTGCCGGGACTGCTATTCTTCGATACCGCGAAATTGTTTTACCAGTTTAATAAAGACAAAGAAAAGGTTCTCACCTCAAGAGCATCATTTACCGTAAAAAGTAACCTGCTTACTTCCGGTCCGGGGTTAAGGGTTGATTCTACTGCATCGCAAAGATTTATACTCCCGCCTGATGATATTCTTCTTAAAAATTCTGACCTGGCAAGAAAAAATAATGAGCTCGCAGAGCAATTGAAAAGGGTGGAAACACTGGCGAGTGTTACTGTTACTGCAAAGCAGGTTTCGAAGAAAGACCAGATGGATAAAGATTATACTTCCGGTTTGTTTTCGGGCGGTGACGGATATACTTTCATTACAGAAGACGATCCTTTTGCATTGGGTGCGCAATCGGTGCTGCAATATTTGCAAGGCAAGGTTGCCGGTTTACAAATTACCGGCCAGGGAACTCAAATGACCATGAGCTGGCGCGGAGGAACGCCAACCTTGTTCTTAAATGAAATGACGAGTGATGTGGAAATGATACAGAGCATGTCTATGGCCGATGTGGCGATGGTGAAGGTATTTCGTCCCCCGTTTTTTGGCGCACCAGGTGGGGGAAGCGGTGGAGCTGTAGCGATTTATACAAAGAAGGGAGCTGCATTGAACAAGGACGTAAAGGGGCTCGATTTCGCAAAAATTGCGGGCTATTCCGTTCCCAGGGAATTTTATTCACCTGATTATTCCAAATACGATGACCGGCACACAATGGCCGATTACAGGCCAACATTATACTGGAACCCGTTCGTACTAACGGACAAGAACAGCCGGAGAATTCTTTTCACCTTCTACAATAACGACATTACGAAGAAATTTCGTGTGATCATTGAAGGATGCAACATTGAAGGCAAACTGACCAGGATAGAAAAAACATTCCAGTAAATACTTCCGAAATAGCAAATCAGCTTCCTCTTGATCCGCCGGTTTTAACAGGTTTTTTGTTGAACCCTGCTGGCTTGGAAGTCTTTTTAAGAAACTGAGATTCCTGACCGGAATTCTTCAATTTATTCGCGGCCTTTTTATCGGCTTTGCTGTTTTTTGGAGTAAGTAATCCCATACTTGTAGATTTTACTTTGTAAATATACTGTTTGTATCTTCGTCGCCCAATAATTAAGGATTCATGAGTGAAGAAAAAAGTCTTAATTTTTTAGAAGAGATCATAGAGGAACACATCAGGGAAGGGAGGTACAAGCAGATCATTACAAGGTTTCCTCCAGAACCCAATGGCTACTTACACATTGGTCATGCTAAAAGCATCTGCCTCAATTTTGGATTAACAAAAAAATATGGTGGCTATACCAACCTCCGTTTCGACGATACCAATCCAACCAAAGAAGATATAGAATATGTTGACAGTATCCGGGAAGACGTTCGCTGGCTCGGGTTTGAATGGAAACACGAATTATATACCTCTGATTACTTCGACCAGCTATACACATTTGCGGTTGACCTGATTAAATTAGGATTGGCATATGTAGATGACCTTTCTTCGGAAGATATAGCAAAAATGAAAGGAACACCTACAGAACCCGGTAAAGAAAGCCCCTTCAGGAACAGGAGCATTGAAGAGAACCTTGACTTTTTTCAAAAAATGAAAGAGGGTAAGTTTGAAGACGGATCACGTACGCTACGCGCAAAAATTGACATGGCTGCGACCAACATGCACATGCGCGACCCATTGATGTACAGGATTAAAAAAGCGCACCACCATCGAACCGGCGATAACTGGACCATTTACCCGATGTACGATTTTGCACACGGGCAAAGTGACAGCATTGAAAATATCACCCATTCCATTTGTACGCTTGAATTCGTTCCACACAGGCCATTGTATTATTGGTTCATCGAACAACTGGATATATTTCCATCGCAGCAATATGAAATGGCGAGATTAAATCTCACCTATACTGTGATGAGCAAAAGAAAATTGCTCAAACTTGTAAATGATGGAATTGTAAATGGCTGGGACGATCCGAGAATGCCAACGATCAGCGCATTCAGGAGAAAGGGATACACACCCGAAAGCATCAGGAACTTTTGCGAAAGCATTGGTGTGGCAAAAAGAGACAATGTGATTGAGATGAGCCGGCTTGAATTTTACATCCGCGAACATCTTAATAAAATTGCGCCACGGAGAATGGTGGTATTTGATCCGCTGAAATTAGTGATCACCAATTATCCAGAAGGAACTTCTGAAATAATAAAAGGGGAAGAAAATCCAGAGGACGGATTAAATGCAACGAGGGATATCACCTTCACCAATGAAATATATATTGAAAGAGAAGATTTTTTAGAGGATCCCCCCAAAAAATATTTTCGGTTATCGCCAGGTAAGATGGTTCGATTAAAGAGCGCTTACATTATTCAGTGCAATGAAGTGATAAAAGATGATAAGGGAGAAGTCACTGAAATCCGGTGCACCTATATTCCTGAGAGCAGAAGTAGTGCCGACACTTCGGGTATCAGCGTGAAGGGCACGCTTCATTGGGTGAGTGTGCAAAATGCGGTTACTGTTGAGTTGAGATTATATGACCGTTTATTCAATGTTGAGAACCCTGGCAGTGAAGACCGCAAGATGGAAGAGTATATCAATCCAAAATCATTGGAAATAATTTCAAAGGCATACGCAGAGCCGGAAGTATTAAATGCAGGTATAGATGAACGTTATCAGTTTATACGAAAAGGATATTTTTGTTTAGACAGGGATTCTACAAAAGATAAATTGGTTTTTAACCGCACCGTTACATTAAAGGATGCCTGGGCAAAGGAAGTATCAAAGCATAAATAATGCTTTGTGTATTAGGGGTTCTAAAAGGCATTGATTAGATTGAACTACAAAGGAACGAAGTAGAAATACAAGGCACTAAGATTATTTGTATTCTCCGTAAACCTCTCTTAAAGTATCCGCGATTTCACCGAGCGTAACATAATTTTCCACGGCTTCTAATATTGCGGGAATAATATTATCATCGCCGGCGGCGCAATCATTTAATATTTGTAATAGCATATCCACTTTTGCCGGATTGCGTTTTCTTTTGAGTTCTTCTAATTTTGTTGTTTGTAGTATTCTGAAGGAATCATCTACATTGCTTAATGTAAATGAATTTTCCGGCATTTTCGCGCTGTCTTCTTTTCTAATATTAAATTCTGAAACAGAATTAGTTTTCCAATTGGGTAATACCTTCATGCACCATTCAATTGTATCGTTTGTGATTCGTGCTGATGCTTTTTGAGGGTAGATGTATTTTTCTTCTACAGGATCATTCTGAATGGTACAGTTCAATTTTTTTAAATCGACGCCTTGTTGTTTTGCTAAGGCAACAAATAAAGCCGGTAGAATAAAATCCGTTGCGCTGCTAGTGATGGAAACATGCACCTGGTCGAGACTAATGCCGTTGAAAAGAATCTGCATGTCTTCAACGCTATCGATGGCCACGCCGCCTTTTCCCACTTTCCCTTCCGAAAAATTATGGTCGCTATCGTGCCCCAGTTGGGTTGGCAGGTCGAAAGACAAGCTCAGGTCCTTTATACCCTGCGAGAGGAAATAATGGAAATAACGGTTGATTTCTTCTGCGGTGACGTAGGCCTGTTCCATGGTCATGTGTACGGTAAGATTTAGTTAACTCGCATTCTAGCGCATTAATTTTTTCGCTTCATAACTTAACACTTCGGCTACCACGCCGTGCAGGGACGCTTTTGGATTTTGCACGATCATTTCCAGTAGGTTTTTATTGAGGTCGGTGCCCGAAACATCGGCCGGAAGGAAAGAGGCTACCTGGTTGATGATGTGAATATTCTGTTCCTTCAGATTTTTTACCGCGTCCCAGGCCTCCGCGGTGACGTATAATTGCTGCGTGATGTTGTGGTCGAATTCCTGTTTTATAGTGTGTGTGAGCATCAGCTGCATGTCTTTACCCGAAATACCAGGGGTGTTTGTGCGGCTGATAAGGTTGGTGAGTGATATTCTTTCGGTGAGCAGGATAAGCCGCTCATAGGCCTGCAACTGCAGTTGCATGGGGTTGATGGCAACACCGGGAGCAGGTTTTTCGAGCGCTTCTTTTTTGGCCCGCTTGTTTTCTCTCCAGAAAATATAGGCGAGGGTGCCACCTAAAAGGATGGCAATCAACAGGGCTATGATCATTTCCGTATTACTCATGCTATCGTTTGCAACAAAAGTAGGTAAAAAGCAATCTATCAGGTTCTTCGTATCTTTATCTTATGGAAACAACAATATCAGCACCAGTGAATTTCACCAGTAATGCTATTGATGAGATCAAAAGACTTATGAATGAAGAAGGCTTCGACCAGTCGCAGCACCTGCGTGTAGGCGTTAAGGGAGGCGGATGTTCCGGGCTAACCTATGTGCTTGGATTTGATAAATGGGAAGACAACGACGAAAACTATGAAGTGGAAGGAGTTGAGTTTATCATGAACAAATCCCACGGTATTTATCTGATGGGTATGGAGATAGACTGGCATGGCGGACTAAATTCAAGGGGCTTCACTTTCACCAATCCAAATGCCAGCAAAACCTGTGGTTGCGGAACATCTTTCGCGGTTTAACTTAAATCAAATTGTACCTTTGCGGCTCATTTTATGAAGTACGCCAACGAGAT
>JBDTMM010000014.1:0-14056 GCA_039934275.1 Flavitalea sp.
ACAGTTTTTCTCGTGGGGATGTTATTCCAGTCGCTCATCACATCTTCTTCCGTAGTTCCCATTGTGAAGGTACCACCCTGGACAAATACAAGACCGGGGCCGGTGCGCTGTTCTTTTTCGCGCGCTACCTGGTAGCCACCCATGTTTTTATCATTGTAGTTCCATCCGGTAACATCGGATTGTTCGGGTTTTTTGTGAAACAGTTTGCTGTTCTTACAGGAAGAAACCACTGCTGCGCAGGAAGCCAGGATTAAAAGGGATTTCAGATTCATTTTGATAACTTTTGCCTTTGTTCAATTTTGTTAAACGGTGCTTTGGAAGGTTATATTGTGCGGAAAGCGAATATAGACTAATACGAGAAAAATACGTGCCGGGTCTACTATGGCAAGCGTTAAAAAAAGGCTATTTCTACTTACTCCAGGGCCTGACAAGATACCCAGAATTGTTCTGGTTTGTTTCTCGTTCGCTTCTGGTATCCTCTGCCGTGAAACAACCATAGAACAGGGGCCTTTTACCGCCTTCCGGGGTAACACTTCCTGTTGTGTTCTCTAAGTACTCTCTTATAGTTCTGGTATAGCCAACGGTTAAACAAGCGCTATACAAGCACTATACAAGCACTATACAAGAGCTCATGTGCAAACCCCATAGGCTGCTGCGACCGCTTTCCTTAAGTAAATGAGACTGGTCCATTTACCCACCTCAAGGCCGTAAATTAAATTCATAAAAAGAACCCCCTTTCAACAATAATAACCGCTCACATCCGTTGGTGTAGAAGCCTGAATATCAAGGTCAACACCAGATATGTCCTGGTTTAATGGAGACAAAAATTCTAATAATGAAAAGAAGGACCGTCCAACTTGCTGCTATCCTTATGCTACTTGCGGGTTATCAAACTGCGTATTCTCAAACTGATGCTGAACCAATAAACGTGGTAACCACTGCTGTTCCGTTCCTCAGAATTTCGCCCGATGCAAGGGCAGGTGGAATGGGAGATGTGGGTGTTGCTACCAGTGCGGATGCCAACTCAGGCTTTTTTAATCTTGCAAAAACACCTTTTGCAAAAAGCCCATATGGGGTTGGGCTCACTTATACTCCGTGGTTGAAGGACCTTGGATTAAACGACGTATATCTTTTATCCTTTGCGGGATATTATAAGATCGATCCAAACCAGGCTTTATCTGCCTCTATAAGGTATTTCAGTTTGGGTAATATCCAGTTCACCGATGGAGCCGGTAACGACTTCGGAAGTGGAAGACCCCGTGAATTTGGTATCGACGCGGGTTATTCAAGAAAACTTTCCGATCAAATGAGCCTTGCTATCGCCCTGCGATATATTCATTCCAACCTTGTGGGTGACTTTGCCGACCAGAGCAATACCTACCAGGCTGGTACAGCAGTAGCTGGCGACGTTTCTTTCTTTTATACCGGTGTTAATGAAGCCGGACAGGGATGGAACTTCGGTGCGGCACTGACCAACCTCGGAACCAAGATCGGTTACACCAAAGACGCTACGCAGAAAGATTACATACCTGCAAACCTGGGACTGGGCGTTGCATACACAAAAGTGTTTGACGAAAACAGCAAGATCCAGTTCGCAGTTGACCTGCATAAATTAATGGTTCCAACGCCTCCAAGACTTACAGGTACAGATGAGGCAGCAGATTCAACAGCTATTTCCAACTACCGCACAAAACCGGTGGTGAGCAGCTGGCTTACTTCATTTGGTGATGCACCCGGTGGCTTCAGCGAAGAGCTGAAAGAATTCCAGGTATCACTCGGAGCAGAATATTCTTACAACGACCAGTTCTTTGCCCGTGCAGGATATTTTTATGAAGATAAAACCAAGGGTAACAGAAAATATTTTACCGTTGGAGTTGGAGTTAAATACAATGTTTTTGGATTGAACTTCTCATACCTCGTTCCATCAGGAGCAGGAATAAACAGGAACCCATTGTCTAATACGCTCCGTTTCGGAATAGTACTAGACCTGAATAACAACGATAACACTACAGAAACAACAGCCCCTAATAATTAATATCACCGCAAGAGATTAATTTCACCGGTACATGGGTTACAGAATCGGTTCCGGCATGGACGTACATCAACTTGTTGAGGGAAGAAACCTTTGGCTGGGTGGCGTACTGGTTCCGCATCATAAAGGTGCACTCGGCCACAGTGATGCCGATGTATTGTTACACGCTATCTGCGATGCATTACTTGGTGCGCTAAGCCTTGGTGATATCGGCACCCATTTCCCAGACAACGACGCGGCGTACAAAAATATAGACAGTAAGATTTTATTACAGCGTTGCTTCGAACTCATAAAACAAAGAGATTACCGCATTGTAAATATCGATTCATCTCTTTGCCTTGAATCGCCAAAAATTAAAAAATATTCTGCGGATATGAAAAGTGTAATTGCAGGAATACTGGATATTTCGGTAAATGATATTTCCATCAAGGCCACTACAAACGAAAAGATGGGATTTATCGGGAGGGAAGAAGGGTTGGTTGCCTATGCCACTGTTTTACTTCATTCGGTTTGATATAGGTATCGCCGCTATATTTGCACCATGTCTAAAGTTAAGGTGCGCATCATCAATCAATCTGCCAATCCGTTGCCGGAATATGTTACTGAAGGTTCCGCAGGTATGGACCTGAGGGCAAATATTACGGAACCCGTAACCCTTCAACCCTTCGAACGTAAATTATTGCCAACAGGTTTATTTATCGAATTACCACTTGATTATGAAGCTCAGATCCGCCCGAGAAGCGGGCTCGCAATAAAACATGGGCTTACCTGTTTAAATTCTCCCGGCACTATCGATGCCGATTACAGGGGAGAAATAAAGATCATTTTAATAAATCTTTCCAACGAGACACATACCGTACTGCATGGTGACCGCATTGCACAAATGGTAGTGAACAAAGTGGAAAAGATAAAATGGAAACGGGTAGAAAAAATATCCGAAACCGGCAGAGGCGTAGGAGGATTTGGGCACACCGGAAAAAAATAATGCATGAGAAAATTCAATAGGATATTCCTGTTTGTATTTGTTGCAGCAGGGGCGGTGGGCTGTCGCTCTACAAAATCCATTCAGCACGCCATGTCGCGAAAGGATTCCGTACAGGTGATACTTCCGCCTGCAAACAACAAAAATGATTCGGTGAAATTTATGCAGGATGTATATCACGGTGTGATAGGCAACCGCATCCCCTACACTTCGTTCCAGGCTAAAATAAAAGTCAACTTTGAGGGAAGCAATGGGAAGAAGAACGACTTCAATGCATTCTTACGCCTTCAAAAAGACAGTATGCTGTGGGTATCCATCAATGCGTTGCTGGGAATTGAGGCTTTTAGGATACTGATCACTCCTGATAGTGTTAAGGTGCTGAACAAGATCGACAAAGTAATACAGTTGCGCTCGATGAGTTATCTGAAAGAAATCACAAAATTGCCATTCACGTTCGGCGAACTCCAGGACCTGATCGTTGGTAATCCTATCTATCTGAGCGATAGTATCGTATCGTTTAAAAAAGAAGGCGAGAGAGTGACTATTGTTTGTATGGGAGATATTTTCAAGAACCTGCTTACACTCAATCCCAATACATTTATAATACAGCACAGCAAACTCGATGACCTTGATCAGAAGCGTGCAAGGACCGCAGATATTACTTATGAAGATTATGAAAAGCACGATACCAGGAATTTTTCTACATCGAGAAAGATCACCTTTTCTGAAAAATCAAAGCTCGATATAGAGATGAAATTCAAACAGTATGATTTTAATATACCGTTAAACTTCCCCTTCAACATCCCAAAAAATTATAAATTGCAATAAGCGCCACAACAGGGCGTTGTAAATAAAACCCTTTGCTAATGCGTCTTGTTCTCCTTTCATTATTGTTCATGTTGTGCGCCGTTAAAGGCGTTGTTGCACAAACACAGACCCGTTCAGACCTTGAGAAACAAAGGGCCGATATTCAGCAGGAGATAATGGAAGTGAAGAACTCGCTTGACCAGACCAAAAAAAACAGGAAAGCATCGCTGGGACAGCTCGCATTGTTACAAAGAAAACTTGGCCTTCGCGAAGCAGCAATCAATAATATAAATAAACAGATTGATTTTATCCAGAACGATATCGGCAGGTCGAGGGGAGAGATCACTAAATTAAAAACAGACCTTGATACGCTTAAGGTACAATACGAAAAAAGCGTGGTGTATGCTTACAAGAACCGCAGCAATTACGACTTTCTGAATTTCATATTTTCTGCATCTAGCTTTAATGACGCTTTGAAGCGAGTGGAATATTTAAAAAGTTACCGCGCCTACCGCGAGCAGCAAACCAATGTTATAAAAAATACCCAATCCCTGCTCCAGAGAAAAATAGGAAGCCTTGAATTATCGAGAAGAGAAAAGGATGAAGTGCTGGTGAAACAACAACAGGAGAAACTGGTACTGGTAGAAGAAAAGAAAGAAAAGGATGTGGTGGTAAACAAACTGAAATCGAGGGAAGTTGAACTTTCAAAAGAATTAAGTTCAAAACAAAAGGCCGATAATAAATTGCGCGCATCTATTAAGGCCGCAATCGACAGGGAAATAAGACTTGCAAGACAAAGAGCACTGGAAGAAGATAAAAAGAATGCACTGCTTGCGGCTAATGCGGCAAAGACGAACAATGCTACTGCTATGGTAAAACCGGGTGATGTGGCAGCTGCATCAAAAACAGAAAGTACCAAACCAAAAAGCACCAGCGTGTTTGACAATGCACCTGGTGGTGAAATCATTTCTGATAATTTTGAAAAGAATAAGGGAAAACTTCCCTGGCCAATTGAAAAAGGAAATATCAAGATCCACTTCGGAACCTATTCTATCCCGGGAACAAAATTGAATGGTAACAACCCCGGCCTTACACTGGAAACAGAAGACGGCGCCGCGGTAAAATGTATTTTCGACGGAGAAGTGGTGTCCGTGTTTGATGTGGAAGGCGAATCGAATGTATTGATACGGCATGGTAAATACTTCACCACTTATGGTAATCTTTCCAGTTCGACAGTGAATAAGGGACAGAAAATAAAAGCCGGCGACGTAATCGGTAAAGCGGGTACCAATTCAGACGGCAATGGTGAAATTGAGTTCCTGTTGTTACAGGAAAATCACAACCTGGATCCTGCTGCATGGATCAGGCGCAGGTAATGGCTATTAATGACTCCTTTAAAGAATATTACAGGAAATGCTGGTATAGCGCTTCGTATTTTGGTACGATGTTCTGTATGTCGAATAACTTCGCTTGTTCTAGGGCGTTAGATTTGAATTTTGCGAGCATTTTATTATCAGACAATAGATGAATGGCGTGTTTGCTCATGTCTTCCACGTCACCAACGTTGCTCAGAAATCCTGTTTTATTGTGAACATTTATCTCCGGCAGTCCGCCTGCATTTGTTGAGATAACGGGTACACCTGCAGCCATCGCTTCCAGTGCGGCGAGGCCAAAACTTTCGTATTCAGAAGTAAGCAGGAATAGGTCTCCGATGGCAAGTATCTCTTCCATTTGTTCCTGTTTGCCCACAAAGCGCATGTCGTCGCAGAGATTCATGTCGCGGCACATGCTTTCTGCGGTTACTCTTTCGGGCCCATCGCCCACGAATAATAGTTTAGAGGGAACCTTCTGTTGCACCGCTGCAAATATCTTTACCACATCTTCCACGCGTTTTATTCTTCGGAAGTTGGATGCGTGAATAATGATCTTTTCGTCGTTTGGTGCGATCACTCTTCTGAAGGCATCGATCGGCTTTTTATTGAAGCGGGTAACGTCAACAAAGTTGTGGATGACCTGTATTTCCTTTTCGATCCTGAATATCTTATTGGTTTCATCACGAAGGTTATAAGATACTGCGGTGATGGCATCGCTTTGATTGATCGAAAAAGAAACCACCGGTGAAAAGGTTTTATCCCTTCCTACAAGAGTGATGTCGGTACCATGCAGGGTGGTGATCACGGGTATATCTTTTCCCATGGTTTGCAGGATTTTCTTTGCCATATACGCTGCAGAGGCGTGTGGAATGGCGTAGTGAACGTGCAGCAGGTCGATCTGGTTGTTGATGATCACATCTACCATTGTGCTCGCCAGCGCGGTTTCGTAAGGCGGGTAGTCAAAAAGCGGGTAAGTGGGTACGCGCACTTCGTGGTAAAATATATTAGCGTTGAATTCACTTAATCTTACCGGCTGCTGGTAAGCGATAAAATGAACAAGATGACCTTTATCCGCAAGTGCCTTTCCCAGTTCCGTAGCCAACACTCCGCTTCCCCCGAAAGTAGGGTAGCATACAATACCTATTCTCATAGCAATCCTTTAATTGGCGGCGAAGGTAAATTAAATTTGAGTGCACGCGTGTCTGGGAAGGCAGCCTTTCCATAACTTTAGCAAATGAGAAGGTTTCTTGGGCTCATTTTACTTTTTGCGATACTGATCCTGGGCGGGGTGTTTTATTACCGCTATTACTGGTTATTTGGCGAGGGGGTAAAAGCAGGGCAATTGAATTATGTAGTAAGAAAGGGTTATGTATTTAAAACCTACGAAGGGAAATTGATACAATCCGGGTTTCGCTCTGCAACGGCAGGCTCGATACAGAGTTACGAATTTGAATTTTCAGTTACCGATAAAAACATTGCCGATAAACTGATGCTGAGCAGCGGCAAGGAAGTAGAGCTGCACTACAAGGAATATATCAAACCGCTTGCATGGCGGGGTTACACCAATTTTATTGTTGACAGCATCATTGCTATTCACGACCCTGCAACGCGATAGGAGCGGCGAGGAATGAAAATATCACCGGGCGCTTGTGCAGGTCGGGGAGTTGCGTTTTCCAATCACTTATTTTTTTAGTAGCAATGTATTCCGTTTCTGCGGTAAGGTCGGCGGCAATGCTTAAAAGAGTTCCGGGCTGAAGCGTTTTGGTAAGCGTTTCCAGCACGCTGTTGTTGCGATACGGCGTTTCAATAAATAATTGGGTGCAGTTCTTTTTTGAGGATTCTGATTCTAACTGTTTGATGACTTTTGTTTTCTCTGCATTGTCGATGGGCAGGTAACCGATGAACTGAAATTGTTGACCGTTTAATCCACCCGCCATTAACGCAAGTAAAATTGAATTCGGCCCAACTAATGGTTTTACTGCGAAGTTCTCTGAGTGGGCAGCTGCGATCAATACCTGGCCCGGATCCGCAACTCCGGGAACACCAGCTTCACTGATGATGCCGATATTTTTTCCATTACGGAGTATGCCAAGAAATTTATTCTTTACTTCTTTTTCTGATTTATGGATCACGACCCATTCGTAATCATCGATCACCATTTCTTTCCATAAACTTTTGAGGTATCTACGTGCAGTTCTTTCATTCTCAACAAAAAATACCTGGCACTGTTTTACCGCGTCAAGTATATAAATGGGTACGGTGGAGGTTGCATTTTCTGCTATTGTGCAGGGTATAAGATAAACGGTGCTCATGGTGCGGGTTTCTGTTCTTGTAAACTGATTGTTGCTGCAACAACTGCATAAGCAGGTGCGAATATCCATCCGATAAACGGAACCAGGTGCATTAAATAAAACATCATCCCATTGCCTATGGCGAGGCCTTTATGTCTCGATATGTATTCAATACTTTCCGAAGGAGAAAGTTTGTGTCGTTCGCAACTGTAATCGAGCATTGAAAATCCATAATAATAACATTCCACAAATAACATAATCACGGGTGATATCCAACCTGCAATAGGAAAAAGGGAAAGGATTAAAATGGAAATGGTGAATACCGATTGCCACAATGTATTTCTCAGCGCGAGTTTTATTCCCCTGAACATATCCCTGAACAATTGCGAATAACTGAATGGAAAATCCCTGCCTTCCATTATTGATTCGGTTTTCTCACTCAGGTAGGCGAATAACGGCGAGCCGATGATGAGAAATAAATATTTAAAAAGAGAAAAATAAAAGAACATTAAAATGAGGCGGAGCATAATTTCTCCCATCAAAAAAAAGAAACTGAGTATGCCGCTACCCTGGCTGTGCAGCCACCTGTCAACACCTGCACGATGCGTGATATAGGTTACCGCAGCATCGGATGATTGCCAGAAAATATAAATGCCGGCAACAAAAAGGACCATGTATAACACACCGGGAACAATGATCCATTTCCATAATTTATAGGTGCTGATGAACTGGTGGGCCTTAAAATAGGATTGGACCGCTATGACGATTTCTTTTAGCAAATACTAATTGGTTTAATAGTTCAGTTTGTTTGTTTATGCTTCGAGCCCGATCCACACCGCACCACCGATACTGTCGCGTGAAGCGCCGGTAACGGATGACAGCGTATTGTTTTCTTCCCTCCATCTTAATACTCCTATCAGGCCCATGATGATTGCTTCCTTAAAATCCACAATGTCACTGTCCGGCACGTCAATAGTAATGCCGGATGGTTTTAATGTTTCCTCGAGTCGCCTGACAAGGAATGAATTTCTTGCACCGCCTCCGGTTACAAAAATTTTATTCATTGGTTCACTTTGGTTTTCGGCCTGCAGTTGCACCACCGCGCGCGAGATTTGCATGCAAATGTGTTCTACATAAGTTCTAAGCGCATCGTCTATGTCGAGGTTGCGCTGGTTGATCAATGGAAATATCACATCGGTTCCAAAATCATTGGATAGGGATTTTGGATAGGGCAGCTGATAATATTCCATTCCGTTTAAAACCGATAACACATCCCCGATCACTTCTCCTTTTTCTGCAAGCTGACCTCCATCATCAAAGTTCTTATTGCCCTTTTTTGCGAGCAGGTTCAGTACCCTGTTTGCCGGGCATACATCAAAGGCGACATATTTTGAAGCACTGTTGAGGGAGATATTAGCGATGCCGCCAAGGTTCAGGAAAAGGTGATTTTCGGGGAATAACAGTTTTTCGCCGATGGGTACAATGGGTGCTCCCTGTCCGCCAAGCGCAAGATCCATTGCGCGGAGGTCACTTACTACATTAATGCCGGTTATTGCGGCTATAGAGGCGCCGTCTCCAAGTTGACTTGTCATACTTCCCGCAGGAAAATGAAAGGCAGTATGGCCATGGGAAGTGATGAGCTGTACCTGGTACTGGATGTTATTGTCTTCGATGAATTTGTTCACCTGCTTGCCCAGGTAATGACCATATTCCACATGAAGCTGCTGGTAGTAGAATGCGTTTAGGGAGGTGGCGTTATGAAGCTTCTGCACCCACTCCACCGGGTATTCATAGCACGCCGTATGCCTGAGCGTGTACGCCCATTTTCCGCCTGTTTCCTGGAACTCCGCAAAAGCGATATCCAGGCCATCCAGCGAACTGCCACTCATCAACCCAATTACACGGTACACCATCTGATATATTTTTGATTGCCGATTTAAGATTTTAGATTTGTTGGTACAATGGTAATCAATTTAAGCCACACGTATTCTCTTGTTAGCCAATGGATGAGCGAGCTTCGCGATGCACAGCTTCAGACCGACAGGATGCGGTTCCGCAGAAACCTGGAACGCTTCGGCGAACTGGCAGCTTTGCAGATCAGCACCAAAATGGAATATGAGGAGATGGATATCCAGACCCCACTGGGCATTGCTGCTTGTAAAACCCTAAAGGAACAACCGGTGCTGGGAACGATTTTAAGGGCCGGGTTACCTCTGCACAATGGTTTGCTTAATGTATTTGACAAGGCCGATAACGCCTTTATTTCCGCTTACCGCAAACACAAACTCGACGGCTCGTTCGAGATCAGCATTGAATATATTTCTTCCCCTGACATTGCGGATAGGGTTTTGATACTTTCAGATCCCATGATCGCCACCGGCTCATCATTGGTTAAGGCGATCCAGTTTTTAAGGGATGAAGGATCACCGAAAGAGATTCATATTGTTGCGGCCATTGCCTGCACGGTTGGCATTGAGTATCTCATACGCGCCGTTCCGAATGTTACGATCTGGTGCGGAGGCATTGATGAAGAGCTTACCGCCAAGGGATACATCGTACCCGGATTGGGCGATGCAGGAGATCTTGCATTCGGCCCGAAAGTACAAGCATAAAACTGCCCAAATTGCGTTGTAACAGCGTGCTTTTCCATGCTTTTTTGTATTTTACCAAATAAGAGAATCTGCCCGATGAGAAAATGGGGATTATTTATATTGATGCTGTGCCTTTTAAAGGATTCCTGTGCTCAGGATCCTAATTTCTCTCAGTTCTTTGTATCCCCGCTCACGCTTAATCCTGCACTTACCGGAAAATTTAATGGTGACGTTCGCGTAGCAGGAAATTACCGCGATCAGTGGCCGGAGATCAGCAAGGCATACATCACCTCAACTATTTCGCTCGACATGCCGATATTACGGTCACGTATATCCGACCTGGACACCTGGGGTGTGGGTATCCTGGCCATGACCGATAAAAGCGCGAACGGCATACTATCGGCAAATTATATTTCGCTTACCACTGCCTATCACAAAGGGTTAGACGAAGATGGACTGCAACAGATAGGGGTTGGTTTCCAGGGAACCTATACCAACAAACGCCTCGACGGTACAAAACTCAATTTCCTCGACGAACTTGATGAAAATGGCGGATGGACCATACCCAGCAGTGAAGCAATTGACAACCGGCAGGTGAATACCAGCTACTTTGACTTTTCGGTAGGAGCGTTGTATAACGGCTCCACCGATGGATATAATAATTTTTATTTTGGTGCATCCGGGTATCACCTGAACAGGCCGAAAGAATCGTTTACCGGCGACGTCTTTTATGAACTAAACCCGAGGCTCACTTTAAATGCAGGTGGTGCAATACCACTAACCGATAAAACACGAACCATTTATTTAAGTTCTGTTTATAGCAAACAGGCCGGCGCAACAAATATCGTTGCTGGGGGTGCAATAGGATTTATGCTGAATGAAGATGAAGAGAACCCTACCCAATTTTTTGCAGGAACCTGGGCAAGGTTCAATAACGTAAACGATGCCGTTATTCCATATATCGGTCTTGAATACAATGGCTTCCGGTTCGGTGCTTCTTATGATGTGAATATTTCGACACTGAAGACTGCCTCTCAAAGCAAAGGCGGGTTAGAAATATCGCTGATCTTCATTAAACGGCCTGCTGGTTATAAAGCAATGGCCTGTCCAAGATTTTAAAGCCCCAGAACTTCTTTTAATTTTCCATAACCGGTTTTACTTACGGCTACTTTTGCCCCATCGTTTAATATGGCTAGGTGGTTTTCTTTTTCATAAGGTTCTATGCGTGTGATGTACTGGACATTCACAATATAGGAGCGATGCGTTCTTACATACACCAGCGGGTCGAGGTAACTTTCAAAATAAGCCATCGTCCGGTGTTTGAGAAAGCTGCCTTCCCCCGTGCAGATCTTTACATAATCATCAGCGGCTTCTATGTAGTGAACCTCTTCAACAGGAATAATTTTTATTTTACCTGCGTTTTTCACCACTATTCTTTGTTTTTGCTGTGGCGATAATACTACTGATGCTTCAATAGGCATTATATGTGGTGTGTTGCCTGCCGATTGTTCAAGGAATTTCGTAACTGCTTTTGAAAATCTTTCTTTGCTGTAGGGTTTTAATAAATAATCTATGGCGTGTTGCTCAAACGCTTTGATGGCGTACTCATCAAATGCCGTAACAAATATTACTGCCGGTGGTTCATCAATCAGTTCCAGCATTTCAAAGCCATTGATCTTTGGCATTTGTACGTCGAGGAAAATTAATTGTGGTTTGTGATGATTGATTGCCTTCAGTCCTTCAAAACCATCATTGCATTCCCCGATGACGTGTATATGGGGAAATTCTTCTAAATATTCTTTTAATAACGAGCGGGCGAGGGGTTCGTCATCAATTAGTATCGCTGATATCATTCCTTGGAATTTTCACTGTAGTGGTAAATAAATTGCCCTCGATCTTTGTGGAAAGAAGGTCGTTTCTTGCAAATAGCAGGTACAACCTGCGCTTAACGGAACTTAGTCCGAACCCAGTGCCATGGAGTGGTGAAGCCGTTTCAGAATCAAATGGATTTTGAACGGTTACCTGTAAAAAATCCGGTGTAACAACGGAATCGATTTTTATGGTGATGGCTTCCGTAGTATCGTATAAACCAAATTTTATTGCATTTTCAACAATAGGTTGCAACAACATCGGCGGAAGAAATAACAAAAGACTTTCCTTCTGCGAATGTACCACGGTAGTAAGCCGGTGCCCGAACCGCATCTGCTCCATATCAAGATACAATTGCAGGTGCTGCAGTTCATCGGTGAGTGTTACCTGCTGGTGATCTTCTTTTTTTAATGCACCGCGAAGGAACTCAGATAACTGCTGGATCATTTTTCTTGCCTGTTCCGGTTGTTTGCCTGCGAGTGCACTTATTGAATTGAGGCTATTAAAAAGAAAGTGGGGCTGAAGCTGTTGTCTTAATTTATAAAGCTCCGCATCTCTTGACAGTTTTTCGGCATCCGATTTTCTTGACTTCAATTGCGTTTGTTCTTCGAGGTTATACCACAACATGCTAATGATTGCCGTGCAGCCCAGTACCAGGAAGGTAATGTCCAGGCGAATGGGCATCGATTTACTTACGAATACGAGGTAAGGAATGTTCCGCGAACAAAAACTAAATAACACATATCTAACCAATACCCCCCAGATGGAGGTGAGTACCACGCACCAGACCAGTAGGTAAGCATATTTCTTTTTATCGGGGCGGTAATAACCGAGAGTATTGATAATTAAAATGGCGCAGCCAGCTAACAATACATTTGAAAATAAGCTATCGGCAATGGCTATGCGCCAATCGATTTCGAATGAAACCAGCATGGCGTAGTGCACCACTGACCATATGGTCCAGCAGGCGGCAAAGATCCATTTATTCCTGACAGGTGCTAATGGTGATGTTGCCAATAGTATTAATTAATTACTGCAATATTTGTTTCGGTATGTGTGCCGATCTCTTTTATTTCGGCTGCTTTTTTATTCAATACGTCTATATAATGTTGGGGATTTTTTGTTTCCCTTATACGTGAATATAGTTCTGCCCCATCATTTAGCGAGGGTAATTTATATAATTCCGAAACATTCAGAAACTTCCATTGCACCCATTCGTTCCTTTCATTTTTAAAACTGTCTTCCTCACCTGCACCAATCTCAAATGCTTTTAAATAGGCTTCTTCTTTATCGGAAGCATGGATAAGGCGAAGTTGCTCATCGAATTGCGCGGTGTGATTTCCTTCACCACAAATAATTCTGAAAACGATCTTAGTTACATACCAATTCATAATCCAATATTCAAGGTGATCAATAACTGTTTACTTCAATGCCCCCGAAAATGACGGTTCCTTTGAGAACAATCGTTTTTTCTGGTAAAGGATTTACGGGCTGAGGGCGCTTGTCATCGACCGCTCCGAATATGGCCGAAACTTCTGAGCGTATCTCCCAGTTTGCAGGTACAATTAATTTTGCACCACCAAATATCTGGGTCAATTCGAGTACTATAGGCGATACAAAATCTGCGTGGGTAAGGTTTATTTCCGCCCCGCCAAACACACACACAATGTCTCCCCCCGTGAACTGTTTAGAGAGTATCTTTTTTTTTACACCAGAGAAAACAGAGACTACGTCTACAAAGGTGTCCTTGTCATATCCCTCTGTGTCAGGTACTATGGTAGCTGTATTAGTGTTACCTGCGTTTTGATCTGTATATGGATTCTGAAATCCCGGATGCCTTCTTGCATGATGTTCGGCCATCTTCTGGCGGAACCTGTTATTACGGTTGTAACAACGACCAGAATGTTTTGGGCGGAAAATAAATAGCAGCCCCAGGATGATGAGTATTGCAGGAACTGCGTATTGTCGCAGGTTCATTCCCGGATACACAATGTCTGCCAGGAAGGCAAAACCAACCAGCATTAAAATGATCCAGCTGATGTCACGGAACCTATGTTTAATTCCTATAAATAATGCAGCTACACCAAACTCAAAAGGCAACATTTCTGCGT
>JBDTMM010000015.1:0-13941 GCA_039934275.1 Flavitalea sp.
TGGTTTAAAATAAATACAGGTTTGTCTAATCTGTGCAATACCTGTTGTAATGGCACCATTACGGTATTCAAGACTTGTAATATTTGTAAAGTTCATCTGGAACATCGCTTCAAGGTGACTCGTATCAATGTTGGGGATATTTGCAATGGGCGATATTGCTTTACTTCTTACCCCGTCGAAGGAAACGCTTAGATTGGTATAAGGGTCAACCGCAAAACTACCCGGTGTAGCCGCTTCAATAAATTCTTTCAGAGCCTTTCCATCACCATCAACGTCAACACCTGTAACTGCAAGACAAGCAAGCATGGTATCAACCAAAGTCCCCCCTTTCTTAAAAGTTATTTTCCAGTCAATATAGGAAGTATCATTTGCGCTTGCACCAACATAAGGCTGAAAAGCATCATAATAGCCTGTACCCGTGCTGTCATCAATATTATATAGGGTTGCACCGCCATATAATCCCACGATTTCAACATGGGCATCAAGACCTGGAATCACCTCAGCAAAATTATAAACAGCACCTTGCTGCTTATCGGTTCCACTTAATAAAACAGGACTATGAAATTTGAGCGTGGGTGCGTTGTTACACTGCGCCATCAAGGATTGGCCAATTGTTCCCTGTAACAACAATACTAACATTGTTGCAAGGTTTCGGGTAAGATGGAATGTAGAATTTGACTTCATAACTACGGATTTAACATTCGGTTGACCCTGCCTGTATTTCAAATGGCATACCGCTAACCCGATGGTTGATAATTAAGGGGTTATAATCAAAAGCCTACGCACAGGTTTCCCGCAATAGGAAGGATATTCCAATATTACCGGGTTGCATGCCGTAAACCAGATTCAAAACCAGGTTATATTTAGTATTAAACCCTTTCCATTTAAAACTCACAGTATGAAAAAAATCATCGTATTACTTATCTTATTTGCCGTAACCAGAATATCCTTGTGTGCACAACCATCGGCATCCCAATCTGCTCCCTTTGATAAAAATAAGGTGTTCGAATTTTTTCAGAACCAACAGTACGATGAAGCACTACGTTATATAAAAGGAGCCGAAGTAAAGGATTCAAACAATATCCAGGTGCTTGGTTATATTGGTTATGCGCATTTTTTGAATGATCAATTTGATAAAGCAAGGGAATACTATGAAAGAATACTGGCCAGCGATTCCAATAATGTATCCGCAATTCAATACCTCGCAATTATTAATAATAACAAGGATCCTGCAACAGCAAAACCCTACGTAAATCGCCTTATCGAAATTCAACCTGAAAAATCCGCACACTACAGAACGATGGGGGATCTGTTAAGAAAGACAAATCAGAAAGATTCTGCCCTTAATTTTTATAGCCAGGCTTACTCCCTTGACCCGAATGACAATAAAAATGCAGCCTCACTCGCCGAAATTTTAATTGAATACAAATGTTATAAAGAAGCAGACAGTGTACTGAAATTAAGCCTGGCGATAGATTCTCTATTTGTTCCTTCCTTAAAACTTAAGATACGCTCCGCATACGAATCCAAAGATTATCAAAATGTGATAGTTGCCGGTGAAACGCTGATACGACAGGATGAACTTTCGGTGACTTATTTAACACAGTTGGCCCTCTCCCACTATAATTTAAAAAGGTATAACGACTGCATCCGGGTTTGTGAGTTCATGCTGGAAAACGGATTTACTATCGAGTCGATATACTATTATGAAGCAAAATCGTACGCCAATTTAAAACAGTTCGATAAAAGCAATGAACTGCTGGATATTTGTTTGTCCACGGCCATTTCCAACACCGCTGAAATATATTTTTATAACCGCGCTCAGAATTTCGAATCGCTAAAAAAATACAAGGATGCTGTGCTGCAATACGATACGGCATTTTATCTTTTCAAAAATCCATTAATGCTTTACAACTGCGGAAGGCTATATACAAGCAAACTCAAAAATACTGTTGCGGCTAAGATATATTTTTTAAAATACCTCCGCCTCGCAAAACCGGTCACACCTGAAGAAATTGGCGCTTATGAATACGTAAGACTTAAATATGGCAAAAAGGAAACACCCCGAAAATAAACCAGAAATAATTTTTATAGTATCAGGATATTACGATTTAATGTTACCCTCAGAAAAAAATACGCACCATTGCCAACTGCAGCTATTTATAAATGTTTTCGTTCCTTCGGTAGCGATACCCGATTGTACCAGCTGCTCAATTTTGCTATATGAATTATTTCAGGCGATATCTATTCTTATCAGTATCCTTTCTATTTTTCTCAAATGCGACTAGTGCCCAAACACACACGTCTACCGCAGTAAGAAGTATTTGGACGGTGACCCAAGCCAAAAACTGGTACGCGCAGCAAACCTGGCTGGTGGGCGCAAATTTTTTGCCAAGTACCGCCATCAATGAATTGGAAATGTGGCAGGCCGCCACCTTCGATACATTAACCATATCGAAAGAATTTGCCTGGGCCACTGCTATAGGTATGAACACCATGCGAATTTTTCTTCACGACCTCGCATACCAACAGGATCCTGTAGGTTTTATGAAACGGATCGATATCATTTTAACGCTGGCAAAACGTTATGGCATCAAACCAATGTTCGTTTTGTTCGATTCGGTCTGGGATCCTTTTCCTCATACGGGTAAACAGCATGAGCCAGGGCCATTCCTTCACAATTCAGGATGGGTGCAAAGTCCCGGTGCAGATGCACTTAAAGACACTACGCAATACGCCCGGCTAAAAAAATATGTGACCGACATTGTAGCGCATTTCGCAAACGATACCAGAATACTCGCCTGGGATGTTTGGAACGAGCCCGATAATACAAACAGCAATAGCTACAATCGATTTGAACCATATAATAAAGAAGCGCTTGTGGAGTCATTGCTCGCAAAGGCTTTTATTTGGGCGAGATCCGCAAATCCAATACAGCCACTGACCAGTGGCGTGTGGAAACACAATTGGGCTTCCGATACCTCTATCACTGCGCTGGAAAAAATCCAATTATACCAGTCCGATGTAATCTCTTTTCACAGCTATGAAGACGGAGCGACATTTGAAAAACGGATTCTTTCTTTAAAACGATTCAACAGGCCGATCCTTTGTACTGAATATATGGCACGCGGTAATGGCAGTACGTTTCAAAGCACACTACCCATCGCCAAAAAATATAATGTGGCGGCAATCAACTGGGGACTGGTAAGTGGAAAATCACAGACTATCTATCCATGGGACAGCTGGAGTAAAAAATATACACAGGAGCCTAACCTGTGGCACCACGATGTATTCCGGAAAAATGGCACAGCATATAAAAAAGAAGAAGTAGACTTCATAATGGCTCAGACAAACCGGCAAAAAAATTTATAGAAAACCTATGGCAACATCGGTATACCTCCACATTCAGGGAGTTGTACCTTTTAGAAAGACGGTATTTATACTATTCAAATTTGGGTACGGATACTCTGGTTATAAGAGGGAACCGATATTAAATTTGTATATCTAAGCACGGAAATATGACCAGTTTAATCCTATCAGCTCCCTTATGGGAATCTTATACCAACCGAAAACTTACCATTCACCAGGATCCGAATTATTTTGCTCCGGAAGAACTGTGGGAATTCAATTACCTCACTGCGTTATTGGTAAATGCTCAACCCGAAGTAGAGGAGATCGTGATCATTTTGTCTATTAAAAAGGCAATGAGAAAAACACTCGCACCACGTCCCCGCCAACATTTTGTACAGCTGGTATTAAAAGAACTTTATGAAAGAGAAACTGATTGGGAACAGGTGCTTTTAGCAATGAAGAGGAATCCGGGAAAAATTTAGTTTCCTGCTTTTTATTCTTGCAACTCGGCCTAAGCGTAAGGTAAAGCTCAAAAATATTTTCTCCTGTATTCACGAAATAAAACACGTTTAGCCGCGCACCCAAGTGGGCCATTTACTCACATTGAACCATGCCTGCTGGCGTGAGGATTTTTTCTCTTTAATTGGTCGGAGCTATCCCAGGTAAAGGCTTGTCTTTTAATTCAGAGTACTTAGCTTTATCGGTAAGATGAAATATCTCCGGATCCTTTATATTCAGGTGCTTATCGGCATCTTTCTCGGCGTACTAACCGGCTGGCAATTTCCGGCCTTTGCCCCCATCGCCAAATTGCTCAGTGATACGTTTATCAATATGATACGCATGGTGATTCCACCTGTGATATTTTTCACAATCGTTTCCGGAATTGCTGGCGCCGGAAATATGAATAAAGTAGGAAAGGTTGGATTAAAGGCGCTGATCTATTTTGAAATTGTTACCACGCTTGCGTTGCTCGTTGGACTCATCACGGCAAACGTAATTAAACCTGGTGAGGGTGTACACTTCACAAAAGTGACAAACACCCAGGTGGATCAATATGCCACGCAGGCGCACGATCTCAACTGGGGCGCATTTTTTAGCAATATAGTTCCATCGAATATCATTGATGCCTTTGCAAAGGGAGATATTCTTCAGATATTATTCTTCAGCATTCTTTTTGCCATCGGCTTAAAAATGATGGGAACCCCCGGAAACGGCCTGCTAATAAGTTTTGAGAAGATCAACAAGGTACTTTTCAACGTGCTGAAAATTATTATGAGGTTAAGCCCGATTGGTGCATTCGGTGGGATGGCTTATACCATTGGAAAATTCGGGTTTGGAACACTGTTGGTATTGGGGAAATTATTGATAACGTATTATCTCACCTGCATCCTTTTCGTTTTTGTGGTACTTCACCTGATATGCCGATATTACAAAATCAATTTGTTTAAATTACTTGGATATATTAAGGAAGAAATATTGATTGTTCTGGGTTCCAGCAGCAGCGAAGCGGTGCTTCCGTCACTAATGCAAAAATTAACGGACGCAGGTTGCGAAAAAGAAGTTGTTGGCCTGGTGATACCAACAGGTTACAGTTTCAACCTCGACGGCACAACGATTTATTTAAGCATGAGCATTATTTTTTTGGCCCAGGTTTTTAATATCGACCTGTCTATTGGCCAGCAACTAACGATAATAGGAATACTATTATTAACGAGTAAGGGCGCAGCGGGTGTAACGGGAAGTGGTTTTATTGTACTTGCATCCACGCTAAGCGCACTGAAAGTTATACCGGTAGAAGGTTTGGCCGTGCTTATAGGTGTTGATCGGTTCATGAGCGAGGGCCGGGCCATTATAAATTGTATCGGCAATACCATCGCCACGGTGATCATTGCAAAGTCGGAAAATGCTATTGATATTAATGTTTATAACCGAGTGGTGAATAAACAGGTGCAGGTAGCCGTAAGTGGAATCGTTTAACTCATTACTATAAATGCAATGGCACGAAAAAGTGTTGCCCGGTAGGCCACACGCTTTCAAAAAACACTCTGCCGTACTTTTACTCGACCGGCAGCGCTATGCAATACCGATCGTTTTGCAATCCACAAATGGTATTGGTGAAACGTATATCGAAACAATAATTGCTCCTGAAAATTATGTGGTAAGTAATGCTTTAGCTTTTGCCACCACATTTTCTACAGAAAATCCATATTCTTTCATTACCTCCTCACCCGGAGCTGACTCGCCGAATTTATTGATTCCTATTACATCACCTTCATCTGTTACATATTTACTCCAACCCAAAGACGATCCCGCTTCCACTGCGAGTCTTTTCCTGACTGCCTTTGGAAAAACCTTCTGTTTATAGTTTCCATCCTGTTTTTCGAATAGCTCCCACGATGGCATACTCACTACCCGTGCGTAAATATTTTCTTCCTTTAATTTCTGTTGTGCACTGATCAATAATTGTACTTCGGAACCAGTTCCAATCAAAATAATTTGCGCAGATTTTCCTGAGTCGGACAAAATATATGCTCCCTTTTCGAGATTATCTGCCTTTGCATATTTGTCCTGGTCAATTACCGGCAATCCTTGCCTGGTTAAAATTATAGCTACAGGTCCCTCGGTATGTTCGAGCGCCACGCGCCATGCATGCGTGGTTTCGTTGGCATCCGCCGGCCGGATGACCAATACATTCGGTACCGATCTCAAACCTACTAATTGTTCAACCGGCTGATGCGTGGTTCCATCTTCTCCAAGACCTATACTATCATGAGTGAAAATAAATATTGGTCTTATTTTCATAATTGCAGCAAGCCTGATCGGTGGCCGCATATAATCTGAAAATATAAGAAAAGTAGCACCATAAGGTATGATGCACTTACTTAATGCAAGTCCATTCAATATACTTCCCATAGAATGTTCCCTGATACCAAAATGAAAAATTCTCCCATCATACTCTGAAGAGGAAAACGATTTGTATTTTATGAGATCGGTATCTGTTGAGGGCGAAAGATCGGCCGAGCCACCGATAAGGTTCGGCAAATAATCTGCAATGGCGTTTAATACTTTTCCCGAAGCTTTTCTGGTAGCTATTTTTTCCCCACCAGCTTTAAAAACGGGCAATTTATCCTTCCATCCTTCAGGCAATTTGCCTGTTACCTGCAATTCATATTCTGCTGCAAGATCGGGGAAGGCGGTTTTATAACGCTTGTATAATTCGTTCCAGTCTGCCTCTTTTTTAATTCCTTTTTTACCGGCTTCCCTATAATAGGTCATCACTTCATCAGGCACTACGAATGATTTTTCCGGATCAAAGCCAAAGGTTTCTTTTACTTTCTTTATTACATCTTCACCAAGCGGAGCACCGTGAGCATTCGCTGTATCCACCTTTGAACTTCCAAAACCGATATGCGTACGTACTTTTATCAATGAGGGACGATCGGTTTCATTTTGTGCATTGGTAATGGCCCGGGCAATGGCATCGGTATCATTTCCATCCGCTAATACCTGCACGTGCCAATGGTATGCTTCAAAACGTTTGGCGATGTCTTCATCAAAAGTCAGGTCGGTATTTCCTTCGATAGTGATGTGGTTGTCATCGTACAGGTAAATAATGTTTCCCAGTTTTAAATTCCCTGCAATGGATGCAGCCTCGGAAGTAACTCCTTCCATCATATCTCCATCGCTGCAAATGGCATATACCTTGTAGTCAAAAATATCAAACCCGGGTTTATTATATCGCGCAGCCATATGCTTCTGCGCTATGGCAAAACCCACTCCATTCGCGAAACCCTGACCCAATGGACCTGTAGTGACTTCTATCCCGTCTAATAAACCATATTCCGGGTGACCTGCGGTTTTACTGTGCAACTGCCTGAAATTTTTAATGTCATCCATTGTGATATCATAACCCGTCAGATATAGAAAACTATACTGCAACATACACGCATGACCCGCAGATAATATAAACCTGTCGCGGTTTGCCCAATGAGGATTATTAGGATTGTAGTTCATACTTTGAGTCCACAATACATCACCGATTGGCGCCAATCCCATTGGCGTGCCCGGGTGACCTGAATTTGCTTTTTGTACAGCCTCCGCAGATAATATTCTTACCGTATCTATACCCTTGCGCTGAAGTTCATTAGTATCTCTGTTCATTGCTTATAAAATTTATAAAATTGCTGCATTTTTCCGCCATCCTATTCTATTCTAAAGTTAGCTATAACCGCCAGTTAATTATCGGTTAATCAACGGCAATTATGAAGAATAGCATCCGCAGTTTAATGTATACCGGCAAACCCAACATGCCACTTACCGCACTTCTGGTAATCGATACCCCGTCAGACTTAATTTTTATACCTTTTCAGGCCCCGGGAAAGAATTATCGGGGTAATTATCCTGATTTTACTGAGCCATTATGCAGGAGAAGTTTTGGAGCGGGCAAAGGCAGGGAAAATGGTTTATGAGTATTTCAACAGCACAGTCGCGATTGTGGTGCAAAACCATTAACCCTAAACTGGTTTCTCCAAACGCTGTGATCTCTTGATCCATTCTTCCCTGGATATTCCCATATTAATAAAGAACCAGGTTTTGCCATTGATTTTTCTTTCTCCCTTTTTAACGGGGTTGATTACAAACCCGGCCTTTTCGTAACACTTTCTTGCACCGATGTTCCAGTCAAAGACATTCAATTCCGACCGGTTCACTTTCCAGTTTAAAAAGGAATGTTTTACAAGCGCTTCCACCATCGCCAGCCCATAACCTTTACCCCTATTTTGTTTTTTCCCAATTATCAGTCGTCCAAGGAAAGCCACGCCACCAGTGATATACACTTCCCCATAACCAATTGTTTCAAGTGTTCTGTCGTTAACAATCGCATACGCATTCCGGTTAGTATCGCTGAGTGTTTCTGCAATTTGATTGATCGTTAACGGATAGGAAAGTGCCGGTCCTGCGAACTGCATCAGGAACTCGCTATCGGGTATCCACGAAATAAGCAATCCGTAATCTTTTCTCTCAAAATTCCTCAGCGTGATCATAATTCACAATTGTGCGCAATTTTAATTCATTATAATCAAACAATAAAGGTAATTGTTCTTACTTCATACGTAATTTTGAACGGTATTTAAATCTTAACCTTACTATTTGGTTTTTAATTCCTTTGAATTCCTTGTCTTTTTTATAGTTGCTACTATAGGATATTACCTTCTTGTCCCAAAACTACGCTGGCTCTTTCTACTGGCAGCAAGCTGTTTTTTTTACATGTTTTTTAAACCAGTGTACATTTTAATCCTAGGCTTTACGATTGTGGTGGATTATTATGTGGGTTTGTTTCTTGAACAGCAGCAGGATCTCACAAAAAAGAAATTCATATTATTTGCGAGCATCATCGTAAATGTAGGTGTGTTGTGCATCTTTAAATATTTCAATTTTATAAACGAAAATATTAGCGGGTTGCTCCATTACATCGGCATCAGCAACCCCATTCCTTTTTTAAAGATCATTCTTCCCATAGGCCTGAGTTTTCATACGTTCCAGGCAATGAGTTATACTATTGAGGTATACAGGGGAAACCAAAAGGCAGAAAAACATTTTGGATATTATGCGCTTTACGTAATGTTCTATCCGCAACTCGTAGCCGGACCAATTGAAAGGCCACAGCATATTCTGCACCAGCTCCACGAAAATCATTCCTTCAGTTTCGAAAATATGAGGCGGGGAATTTCACTTATATTGTTCGGACTGGTAAAAAAAGTAGTGATCGCCGATCGTTTGGCTTTTTACGTTGATGATGTGTATCACCACATTGGAGAGATGTCTTTTATTCCGACATTGCTCGCCGTTTTCTTTTTTTCGATCCAGATATACTGCGACTTTTCTGGCTATTCTGATATTGCATTGGGCACCGCAAGGTGCATGGGCATTGACCTTATGCAGAATTTTAATTACCCGTACCGCGCTACATCGATCGCTGATTTCTGGCGGCGCTGGCACATTTCATTGTCCACATGGTTCCGCGACTATTTGTATTTTCCGCTTGGAGGAAGCAGGGTAACCACGATCGTCACCATTAGAAATGTACTAATCGTTTTTGTAATCAGCGGAATATGGCACGGAGCCAGTTGGACATTTGTGGTATGGGGATTATTACACGCTATTTTCCAGGTTACGGAATTGGTTCGGAATAAATATCTACCCTGGTTTCGCTTGCAGAATAAATTTCTTGCTCAAACATTTATTTTCCTTCTTGTTTCAGTAACCTGGATATTTTTTAGAGCTTCGAATTTTAAACAAGCTTTGCAGGTTTTTAAGAATCTGTTCGCAGTCAAAATAGATCTCCATTTAACAGAAATCACCGCAAACAAGGGCCCTTATAACCTTGTGCTTTGTTTCGGCGCCCTTTTACTTTTATATGTTATGCAAAATATACCAACGAATATTTATAAAACGAATACCATTACCTCGTGGGTGTGTGCCTGCTTATTATTAATCATTTTAGGAAAAAACAATGCGGCCCAATTCATCTATTTCCAATTTTAAGGAATTTATCCTAAGGCTGTTGCTTCCAAGCATTTTCATACTTGCCATTATATGCCTGATGCTTAATTATATTTTTGAAAGAAATATTATCATCAAAAGTGAAAACAGCGGCGCTTATAAAGTGAACCGGGTATTAAATGGAAAAAATCAATTTGAAATACCGATTTTTGGCTCGAGCCGTGCGTTAAATAGTTATATACCCGACAGTATCAGTAAATATGCATTTAATTATGGATTGAATGGCGCTCAGGATGATATATGGTTATTCTTTTTAAAAAAGGAATTAGCAAAAACCAGGACCAGCCCTATAATTATTAATTTTGATTTTAACGGGCTCGACAGCGCTAAAGGCGATCTGCAATATTACCTGTACAATTCAAATGATGCGGAGGTAAGAAAAATTGTCGGCGATGATTGGCAACCGTACTTCAATGTGCCAATGGTCAAGTATTTTGGACGAGTGGAAAGTTATATCACCGATTACCTGAAAGAAAAAACCGAACTGACAAGGATAACAAATCGCGGTGCGAGCCTGTATAAATTGGTGCAGTCACCAAAAGCCTTTGCTGCCATTCTAAAAGAGCGTCGTGAAAATGGCGAAGTATTCAGAAATAGTATACAGTTAAGGAATGAATTATTTAGAGTATTAAAAGAACCACGAAACAGGGAAATTTACTTTGTTATTGCCCCCTACAATAAAACATACATCGAATCACAGAAAAATGTGAACGATGCAAAGTCATTTTTAAACGAACTGCGAACGATTCCGCGCGTGACCGTTTTCGATTATTCTGAATTTGATCTTCCCGATGAAGATTTTTTTAATACTTCTCACGTCAACTACAAAGGAGCGCAAATATTTTCTGCGGAGCTTCGAAGGAGATTTTTAGCAACGGCGGATTCGGCTTCTTTCAAACTTAATTAATTAAGCCATAATAAAAACTTCTTTAAGAGAAATACTTTGGGGGGAGTTGTCTTCATTTTTTTCCATGATAACCTACATATCATTAAACCATTTTTTCATTACATGCTGCTTTGGCAGCGCTGCTAATAACCAACGTCTTAAATTTTGAAATAGGCTATTAAATCGTTGATGCTTATATCCGGCAAATGGATTATTCTACAATACCTGTTTGTTTAAGTGTTCCTGGAGTTCGGGCCACAATTCATTTTACCGCCTGGCATATTTTCATATCCTGGAATTGGATACATTATAAAAGCAACGCGTTCTATGATATATAAATTGATGTGATATAGAAACTGGATATTGAGGTAAGTAATACTTTCTGAAAATCCTCAAATTCTAATGGTAAACACTTAAACTGTGTTTAAAATACTAAGACTACACAACATCCTAAAGCATAGGCAGTTAATACTGCTGATGGCCAAATCACACCCAAATCCCGTCAACACTTCCAATATACAGGAACTGGAGAATAAAGTAAGCAGGCTCCGTAAGATCCTCGACAGCTCCCTGGATGTAATCTGTTCGATCGATGAAAACGGATGCTATATTGAAGTGAATGCCGCATGTCAAAATCTCTGGGGGTATGAGCCACAACACTTAATTGGCAAAAATTACCTCGACCTTATTATAGAATGCGATCGCGAAAAGACCATAAAGGCCACGGATAATATATTCCGGGGAGGTAAAATAAGTTTCGAGAATCAGGTTAAGAAAATGGACGGCGCCACTATGCATATGTTATGGTCGGCCAATTATGACGAGATTGAAAAAATAATGTATTTCACCGGCCGCGACCTGTCTGAAAGAAAACTTGCAGAACGGGTCGAAAAGTTGTTGCAGTCATTCATGCACAACACGCCTACTCTTACCTGGATACTGGATGAAAATGCCTGTTTCCGTTACCTCAATCCCATTTACATTAAAACATTTCATCTCTCGGAGGATTTCGTTGGAAAATCGATCTATGATATTTTTCCAAAACACATTTGTGACTCCTACATAAAAAATAATAACCGTGTTTGGGAACTGAACACCGCTATTGAAACTATTGAAGATGCGATTACCCCGGATGGCAAATTACTGATCCTCCAGATATTTAAATTTCCACTCGGTGACGACAACGGTGTTAGGCTTATAGGTGGCACTGCGCTGGACATCAGTCAGATCACCATTACGAAAGACAAACTTCAGCAGATCAACGAACAATATGCCTTTGCCGCAAAGGCAACATCCGATGCGATTTGGGACTGGGATCTGCAACAAAATATCATATTCAGAGGAATTGGATATGAAACGCTATTCGGCTACAAGTCGCAAACAGAAACCTATGACGAGGGAATGGAACACATCCACCCTAATGACATTCACAATATCAAACAAGCGCTTGCTACTGCATTCACGGGTGATACAGACCGTATGGAAATCGAATACCGTTTTCAATGTTACGATGGCACCTATAAAAATGTTTTGGACAAAGCATACATCATCAGGGATGAGCACAACAAACCCAGACGAATCATCGGGGCCATGCAGGACATGACACAGCAACGGCTGCTAGAGAAAAAACTGGTGGAAGAAGTAACAAGAAAAAAAACGGACATCATCAGCGCGATAATCGATTCGCAGGAAAAAGAAAGAATAGAAATTTCAACAGAATTACACGACAATGTGAACCAGATATTGGCCACCTGCAAATTGTACCTTGAAATTGCCCAGTCGGATCCGCTACGTTGTAATTTCTCCCTGAAACAATCTTATGAATCCGTACAACTTGCTATAAGTGAAATAAGAAAAATCAGTCATCATTTAAATCCACCTGCTCTTAATGACATTGGTCTGCTTTCGGCCTTAAAAGAACTAATTGAAAATATTAATCCTGCAAGTGGTTTTCAGATCTATCTCGCCCACGGAAAACTCGTGGAAAACAATATGACACCGGATCTTAAACTGGCCGTTTATCGGATTATACAGGAGCAGCTGAACAATATTGTAAAACACGCGCAGGCCACTATAGTTTCAATTGATCTGAGGCTCATCAGCGGAAGGTTATGCCTCACCATAAAAGACAATGGTAAAGGTTTTAATGTGCTGGAAACAAAAAAAGGATTGGGACTGAATAATATTGCAAACCGGGCGGCAAATTTTAAGGGAAAATTCAAAGTCATATCCGAACCTTCAAAAGGCTGTAAACTCGCGATCAGCATTCCATTACCCAAAGAAATTATAGAAGCCTAATTTGGGTTATACCGCCCCCGCTATTGATATCCCGCAGCCTGTAAATTGAACAATTCGGCATAGTGACCATCTTTTTCCAATAATTCCTTGTGGCTGCCTGCTTCTAATAATTCTCCTTTATCCAGCACTAAAATTCTGTCCGCCATACGAACCGTAGAGAACCTGTGGGAGATCAGTACCGCTGTTTTTCCTCTTGTTAATTCAGAGAATCGCTGGAACACTTCATATTCGGCCCTTGCATCGAGCGCGGCGGTTGGCTCATCGAGGATTAATAGCTGTGCATCTTTCATGTACGCTCTTGCTAATGCAATTTTTTGCCATTCTCCTCCTGAAAGCTCAACGCCCTGATTAAATCTTTTTCCTAATGCCTGGTCGTATTTTCCGGGCAATTTTTGCACTAGTATATCGGCAAGACTTTGTGTTGCCGCATGGGTAATCAGTTCCCTGTTATCTTTTTCCGAAATATTGCCTACGGCAATATTCTGCGATACTGTCATCTGGTACCTCAAATAATCCTGGAATATCACTCCGATATTTGTGCGCAAATCGGCAAGGTCATATTCTCGAAGATCATACCCATCCAATAATATTCTTCCTTCGGAAGGATCGTATAATCGCGCCAGTAATTTTACCAGCGTGGTTTTGCCTGCACCGTTCTCTCCTACCAATGCCAGTTTTTCACCGGCATACAACGTAAAACTCAAATGACGATTTGCCCATAGTTCCGAATTAAGGTATCTGAACCCGACATTTTCAAACGTAAATCCCTGGTGGATTTTTTTGGGAAATGGACGTGCATTTGATGATAGTTTTATTTTGGGCTGAATTTTGAAAAAATCGAAAAA
>JBDTMM010000016.1:0-13837 GCA_039934275.1 Flavitalea sp.
AAAAAATTGGGTCTCCAGACAAACACCCTGGTACTTTTGAAAGGGCACACTTAAATAGGCACCGGTATAAAAAACAATACCGGGTGAGGTAGTTTTCAGCGTCATCGCGGTACCCGATCCAGGATCTGATAAACGCGCACTGACTGCATGGTTTATACTTTCACTATTGAGTACAAAACATTCATTGAACCCGTCTGGTAGTTCGTGCCAATCTTTATTGATCCTGTGTTTTACCCGGAAGTCGTGCGGATCATGATCCACACTTTTTAATTCACCCGTAGGGATCCATCCTTCGCCGCACAAAACAAATTTATCCGCATCCACATATAATTCATGATCAATTGCTGGTGTTGATGTACCGGAAAAATTAAAATAACAATGATTCGTGAGGTTAACATTTGTTGCCTTATCGGCTATCGCATGATATTTAATGATCACTTCGTTATTGGTAGTAAGTGTATACGTAACATGTAGATCAAGATTGCCGGGGTAACCTTCTTCCATGTCGTTACTATGGTAATAAAATGTAGCAGAAACTTTGTTATCCTTTTCTTCAATTGACCTAAGCTCAAAAACTTTTTTGCTAAAACCCTGCAATCCGCCGTGCATGTGGTTCGTTTGTGTTCCATCATTCCTGGCAAGGGTGTATTGCTTTCCGTCTATTTCAAAAGAACCATTCGATATTCTGCCCGTCACTCTTCCCATAATACAGCCCAAAAAATAGTTGTCATTTAAATATTCGTCGAGCGTATCATATCCGAGTACGAGGTTCTTCATATTACCTGAACCATCCGGCACGCTGATAGCTGTGATTGTACAACCAAGATTGGTATAACTGAGTTCCATCGATCCATTGTTCACTGTAATGAGGAAAATTTCCCTTCCGTCTTTCTTTCCCCATAGCGACCTGTTTATATTCATAAAATTTACGGTTCAATTTTTTTTGTTTGATCTTCAATCCTGCGAATCAGTAACCAGGTTCTTACGCGATGACCGTAAAATGCATAGTACACCAAAAATAAATAACAGGGAAAAAGTACCCAGTAAGCTGCACGCTGCCCCGACATATCAGAGAAATAACCGTAGACCAGGGGAAGTATCGCGTTACCCGCCAATCCCATAATTAATAATGATGCACCCACTTTTGTAAATCTTCCCAAACCATTTAATGCGAGCGGCCAGATACCCGCCCATACCAGTGCGTTCGCTAATCCCAAAGCGGACACGAACCATATTGAAATATCTGCATCGTGACCCAGAAAAGTGACTTGTTTTTTTGCATAGATAATTAGCAGAGTAAGTATAGTGCCGATGATGGTGCAAATACGGAATGCATTAACCTGGCTGATGAATTTCGGAATGCAAATAATGCCCATAATGTAGCCGCAAATCGTTGCAAATAAAGTGTAGGATGGAAATACCTTTGCTTCAAGCAGTTGAATATTCATCGAGGATGCATAGCCAATTATAGTATCGATAGAAATTACCTGCGTACCCACGTGAAGAAATATGGCAACTGCGCCCAATATTAAATGTGGAAACTGGAAAATATTCCTTTTAGATGAATTCGCTTTTGCAATTTCGTCCTGTTCTTTTTCTGTATCAATCTCGGGCAATGGTGATAAGCGGATCATAAGGCTCAATCCCAATAAAACCACTCCAACACATGCATAGGGAACAATCACGCGTCTAATCAATTCATCCAGCACGGCTTCCCTGGAAACAGCATCCATTAACGGAATTTGTTTGAATAATGCGGTATCGGTTGTTCGCAGGATGACTGCTGCAAAAATCAGTGGCGCCAATATTCCTGCGCCCTTGTTACAAATTCCCATAATGCTGATTCGTTGCGCCGCACTTTTTTGCAGACCAAGAATGGTGATGTATGGATTGGCGGCCGTTTGCAAAAGCGCGAGACCCGCCCCGATACAAAACAACCCGCTAAGAAAAACTCCATAGGTACGCGTAAGTGCTGCGGGAATAAAAATAAAAGCACCCACTGCCATAATCCAAAAACCCACCATCATTCCATATTTAAAACCCACGCGTTTTAAAAAATAAGACGATGGAACCGAGAATATTAAATAAGAAATATAAAATGCAAAGGTGACGAGGTAGGATTCAAAATCGGTAAGCTCACACGCAATTTTGAAATAAGGGATCAATATAGAATTGACCCACGATACAAATCCGAAAATAAAAAACAAGAGGCCGATAATAAGCAGTGAGGTAATGGTTTCACGCCTAGATAATCCGCCCATTTCAACCAGCCTGCCCGTCAGTTTCATTTATATTTTTTTTTCAAAGACGATATTTCCACCAATGATTGTTTTTTGAATATTAATGTCATCGTCAAAAATAACAATGTCCGCATCTTTACCGGGAATGATGGAGCCTTTCGAGGCCGATAAACCCAGTATGGATGCCGGCGTTTGTGAGATCATTCTTACAGATTCCAAAAGAGATATTCCAGCTTTATTAATCATCGTGCGCACGAGTCGGTCGGCCGTTGCCACGCTGCCAGCGAAAAAGGTTCTGTCCTGCAGTTTTGCAACGCCCTCTTCAACGATCACCTTCATACCCGTATCCTTATTCCCCAAAACGTATTCACCCTCGGGCATTCCGGCGGCGCGCATGGCATCGGTGATTAGTGCAACGCGATCAACTCCTTTTATTTTATGAATCAATTTTAATAAGGGTGCAGGAAGGTGAACGCCATCTGCAATGATCTCTACGTCCATTTCATCGGTAAGATATGCGCACTCTATGGCACCCGCATAGCGGTATGCATTTTTTCGGGTTACGGTTGTCATGCATGAATAAAAATGCGTGGCAAGCGTGTAACCGTTTTCAAACGCTACCAATATTTCTTCAAAAATGGCATCAGTATGTGCAAATGAAGCGAGAATATTTTTTGATCGGAGGTAATGACAGAATTCTAAAGCGCCCTTTAATTCTGGTGCAGCGCTCCAGCGCCTGATATTATTATTCGATGCTTCCACAATCTCCATGTATTCTTTTGGATCGGGGTCTCGGATATATCTTGGATCCTGCGCCCCGCGCTGGTTCATCGCGAAATAGGGGCCCTCAAGGTGCATGCCCAAAAATTCAGAGCCAAGGGTATTTTTATTTTTTGCCTTTTCGTAAACTTTAATGGTATCGATGATGCCTTCTTTTTCGCTGGTGAGCGTGGTGGGAAGCATTGAAGTGGTACCGTATTGAGCGTGAAGTTCTGCAATTTTTAGAAATGCTTCTTCAGTTCCGTCCATGAAGTCGTGCCCACCACCGCCATGTACGTGCATGTCTATAAATCCCGGAGAAATATAATTTCCCTGCGCGTTTATTACAGTTGCACCCGGTGCGTCGGTATTCCCTTCGCTTACACTTGTAATTTTATTACCGGTAATGATCACTGTTCCGTTTATAACCCTGTACGGTGTTAAAATCCTGCCGTTAAAAATTTTTATTTTTTTCTCCATTTCTATATAAACATTAATACATTTTGTGAGGCAAAACGCCTTACAGTTATTCCATGAGCATTTTGTCTAACCCCAACAGTCATAAATTCCGATCCTGGTTCTTCACTGATCACGGGCCATGAATAAATAGCGTCATTTTTTTACTTCGGGCACGCGCAATCCATATGCATTCTGCGGTTCCCCATTCACTGAACTCTCCACCCCCTCAGTTCCTTGGGTTTATACGCGCTCAGCATTCCAGGAAAAGCAGTTTCATTTTGGTTGGTACCATATGGAAATTCGATTACGAATGTAGTACTGGTTTAAGAAGAAATAGAATAAATTACAGCGGTTTTTAAATATTCAACGGACCGATTTAAATGAGTTTAAAACAAGATGCGATTGCAATTTTCGCTTCCGGAGTATCGGCGGTGCAGCCCAGTCAACTTCTTACCTCAGCAATTATTGTTGAAAATGAGCAGCTGGTCATCTGCGGAAAGGCTGTAAAAAAAAATTCTTTTGAAAAGCTCTTCGTGATCGGTGCCGGCAAAGCCGCCGCCGCCATGGCCATCGAAACCGAAAACATCCTGGGTGATATTTTACACTCGGGCCTCGTTGTTACGAAGTATGGTCATTCACTTGCTGCACAAAAGATCAGGATCATAGAGGCTGCGCATCCCGTACCAGATGAAAACAGTGTGAAAGGAGTAGATGAAACACTCGGGTTATTAAATCAGGTTTGTGAAAATGATCTTGTCATTTGCCTCATCAGCGGCGGTGCTTCATCGCTTTGGTGCGATGTACCCCACGGAATTTCGCTACAACATTTTCAGCAGCTTGCAGACCAGCTTGTCAATTCCGGTGCGGACATCCAGGAAATAAATATTGTAAGAAAACACTTGTCGCTTATTAAAGGAGGCCAATTGCTTAAATATTGCACTGGTGCTCGCGTCTTCAGCCTTATCATTAGCGATGTTCCTGGGGATGACCTTAGCGTTATCGGCAGCGGGCCCACCAGTCCCGATTATTCAACCTTTGAACAGGCAAATGAAATTCTTATTAAATACAAACTTTATGATCGTATAGATCCATCGATCAAAAAATATATTGAGGATGGATTGAATGGATTTATACCCGAAACCATAAAAGCAAATGATCTTATTTTTCAATCGGTCACCAATACCATCATAGGTAACAACAGCATTGCAGCAAAGGCCGCAGTTTCAGTAGCCCATTCGCTGGATTATGAAACGATGTTCGAAGAAAGATTAATCACCGGCGACAATGCAACTGCTGCAAAAAATTTTGTGGCTCGTGTACTGAATTACGCAGGATCAAAACCACTATGTATTTTACAGGGGGGAGAAACAACTTTACATGTAACCGGCAAAGGAAAGGGTGGCCGCAACCAGCATTTTGTTTTGGCAGCGTTACATCAAATAATGATTTCAACAGGTTACAAGAAAAAGAATTCAATAGTGATCTTAAGTGGTGGCACCGATGGCACCGATGGACCCACCGATGCTGCCGGAGCCGTTTTATCCGAAAAGGTATTTGCTGAAATGGAAAGTCGGAATATTGCTCCGGACGAATATCTTTCCTGCTTCGACTCCTATCATTTTTTTGAGAAGACGGATGGACTTTTAATAACCGGACCTACACAAACAAATGTGATGGATATAATGATCGCACTTATAAATCCCGATTTAGAATGATGACGATGCCTTATTTATCATGATGGCCCCCACCCTCATCGCGCTGATAATAACCTACCCTCATTCAATCACCCATTTCAGTGGCCCTGATGGTATTGAGCAAGGGAGTAGTGAGCAAGGTAATGAGTCATTGCAACGAAGCGTATTTCTGTGTAATTAGCTGCTTCCCGGCTATTGAGCCTTTTACTACATTAAAGGTTTACTGCGTAGCTACCTTGTTAATGGAGTAACAGTACAGGGAATTATCTGGGCGCTGTACAGAATTGTTTCATCGGTAAATTCCACAGGCTATAACGGTTACCCATAATCGCATTCATGCATCAATTCGTTATCTGTGAATAAGATGTTGATAAAATTTAGGCTACCCACGCTTCTCTAAAAAGTGCAAAATGCATTATGTTTTGCATGTCTTCAGTATTATGGAATGATGGTATAATGCAGCGTGGTTGCGGGTTACAGGGCAGTATGGGACTTTTACTAAGTACTTCTGCTCGATTTTTAGTTTTTTGCCATTCCCCGAAATGTTTCTTTAATTCAACAGAATTTTGGCATCATTTTAGTAATTAGACACACCGTAAATCTAAATTTTCCTATCAAAAAAGCTTTGATCAATGACAGCAAGAACCCTTGTGCCCGTAATCGTATGCTCCGCGCTGATTTTTTTATCCTCCTGCCAAAAAGATGTGGTGAGCACGCAGGACTCAACAGTACAGGCTACTGATGTGGTTTCATCTGATGCCACTGCAAACGATGTGGCCGAAACCGCTTCACCGACACATAACCCCGTTCCTGTCAATATTAATGGCAACTGCGCTGGATACATGGAAACACTTCCAGCACGCTACAACCTCACTACCAAACAATATCCCCTAATAGTATTCATACATGGTATCGGCGAATTAGGAATAGGTTTAAAGATCAATTGTTGCGGAATTCCTTACTGGGCGCGCAACAATAGACTTCCTCCGGAATTTATCGTTGGGGGACAGCATTTTTCCCCAATTTACATTTCTCCACAGTTTAAAGTAAGACCAAGTGCAGCAGATGTACAGGCTGTACTTAATTATGTAGAAAGAAAATATCGTGTGGATCCAACAAGAGTTTATGTAACGGGATTAAGCATGGGCGGCGGTTCAACACTTGACTACGCCGGTGTTTACGGCCAAAATGTTACTGCAGTTGTTCCTGTTTGCGGCGGTACTGCGGCAAGCACTGGCCTTGCAAAAAATATTGCTTCAAAGAACATTCCAATATGGGGTATCTATTCTGATGGCGATCAGGTTGTACCTGCGGCATGGGGTAGAAGCCTAATCAGCTGGATGAAATCTGATAATCCTGGTCAAAGCGCCAATTATAAACTGACCGTTTATTCTGGACTTGGCCACAATTCAACCTGGGGCACGGCTTTCAATCCTGGAAACAGAACAGATGGCTACAGCCTATACGAGTGGATGTTGAGATATAAAAAGAACGGTGCAACAATCGGTGGTACACCAACACCAGCACCGCCCCCGATCAATAACCCAACTCCTCCTGTTGTAAAACCAACTCCACCTCCAGTTGTAAAACCAACTCCACCTCCTGTTGTATCAGGTGGCAATAAAGCGCCAACCGCTGGAGCAGGTGAAGACCAGGTAATCGATCTTAACATCCGCACCAACGCATTTTTGAATGGTTGGAACTCATCAGATCCTGACGGATGGTTAAATAAATATGTTTGGACAAAAGTTAGCGGACCAAACGCCACTATTCAAACCACTGCCTTAACACAGGCACACGCAAATAACCTGGTGGTTGGTACTTATGTATTCAGACTTACTGTGACAGACAACCAGGGTGCAACCGCCACTGACGACATTAAGGTAACCGTTGTAAAGGGTGGTTCTACTCCAGTCTCCAGCCCGGTTCCAGCACCGTCAACACCCCCTTCGGCAGGTAACAAGGCTCCGATCGCAAGAGCAGGTGCAGACCAAACAATCAGTTTATCGATCCGCACCAATGCGTTTTTGAATGGCTGGAACTCAGTTGATCCTGACGGATGGTTAAATAAATATGTTTGGACAAAAGTTAGTGGGCCAAACGCCACTATTCAAACCACTGCCTTAACACAGGCACACGCAAATAACCTGGTGGTTGGCACTTATGTATTCAGACTTACCGTAACCGATAACAAAGGCGCATCAGCAAGCGATGACCTGAAAGTAGTAGTTACTAAATAGATCATATTTCCCTATAAAAAGCAAGAACCTTGTATCGTGGATGATACAAGGTTCTTGCTTTTTATATAGGGTCAGCGAGATTATCTTTACAGAATCGTTGTTACGGCAGTTAACAAGTAGTCTCATGCATTGTTATCGTAATTACTGTGCGGTTAACAAATACTCCCATGCTTTATCGTAAATAAATTTTCCTTTGGCATCTTTCGGAATATAAGTATCAATCGCCGTGCTATTGTGAAATTTATCAACCAGTGTTGTTTTCGGAATAATCTGCGTAATTAAAGCATGCGCATTATTGTAAGGATAAGGAACCCAATCGCAATTTCTGTAGGTGCCGTAATTAAGCAATCCTAAATGTGCGGTGCTCCATCCGATTTTTACAATATAATACGGCACAAGTTCATCCTGGGTGTTGCTGATAGCAAAATATTTTGATTTGTTTGCCGGCAGGTCTTCCCAATCTGGCCACCTACCGCTTTTTAAAAAATCCATCATAGAAAATATGATCACTTTTTTAACCGGATACAGTTTACCTATTAAACCTGCCAGCGCACCACCCTGCGAATGACCGGAGATCATGATCTTAGCCCAGTTGGGTTTCCCATTAACGAGGTACTGGCTCCAGCCCTGGGTGGGGTAGGTTTTATTTAAATACACTAACAATTTGGTAAGCCTGTTTAAAATGGAATTTGCTGGATTCACGTTTATAGAAGGGTGACGGTCAATTCCGTCAATCACTTCATTTCTTGCACGTCGGTGACAGGTGACGTCATTCGTACCACCGCAAAGTGGATTAACGGGATTTGTATTTGGATACATCAACCCTATTGCATGAAACCCAAGGCTTACAGATTTTTGAAGAATTCCTTTTGACTCCACGGGTATCCTGTAGCTACCAGGTAAAAAAACAAACAATACATTTTTTCTAACACCGCCTTCCTGTACGGAAGCAAAATGTTTTTGGTTGAACGTGTTGATTGCGGGATCGGTGAGCGAAGGGGTAACCAGGTATTCTCTTGTAACTACTGCGAGGGATGCATCACCGGATTCGGTGGCAGCATTAATAATAGGTACAGGCTGATTGATGATTGATTTTTGACATGCCATTAAAAAAATGAACATCGTCAGGATGGGTATACCCAACTTTAAGGAATGCATAGTTAAAATTTTCAATGATTAAATAGGGTCTACAGGAGAAGGGAAAATAGCGGGTGTTGCCCAGGAAGTTGAATACGCAGTGCAAACTCAAAGATATATAATATATATAGATAATCTCTTAACATTTGAATCTGATAAACTGATGGAATTCAGATACCGGAAATGGACGGTCTCGCACTAATAAGACAGGTAAGGGCAAGCACTATTCTACCATCCTTTATATATTGTCATGATGGCAAACGCCACGCAAAACAACCAGGAAGAATACACGGAACCGGAATAGATGACTACCTGAAAGAATCCCATTTATGTAGGAGTATTAAAGGGCATGATTAGAAAAGGAGCGGTCGTCACGAAAATGAGATCTTCAGTTTAGTGCATTATAATGACTGATCGAGGTCGGTAAGAATATCTTCTATGTTTTCAATGCCCACACTCATGCGTATCAGTCCGTCTGTAATTCCATATTTTTCCCTTGTATTTTTTGGAACGCCCGCATGTGACATCGATGCAGGATGTGAAACCAGGGTATCGCAGGTACCCAGCGAAACCGCGCGGGTACACATTTTGAGGGCATCAATAAATTCTTTACCCGCACTCAATCCGCCTTTCAATTCAAAACTCAATATGGCCCCGGCACGGAGCATTTGTTTTTTTGATATTTCATAATCCGGATGTGCGGAAAGCCCATTATAATTTACAACAGAAACTGCATGGTGTTCATTTAGAAAAGCAGCAACGCGTTCCGCATTTGAACAGTGTTGTTTCATCCGCAATTCAAGTGTTTTAATTCCGTTCATTAATAAAAAAGTGTCGAAGGGGCTGCTGCCCGCACCAAGAAGATAATGTGTATTTAATCCTTTTGAATTCATCAGTTCAATATCCTTTCCAATAAGAATCCCCCCGATGGATGTTCCATGACCATTCAGGAATTTTGTGGTGGAATGCACTACAAAATCCACATCGTATTGAAAGGGCCTTTGTAAATAGGGAGTGGCAACAGTATTGTCACAGGCAACAAGTACGTTGTAACGTTTTGCAATTTCGGTAACTGCCTCAATGTTGATACAACGGATAGTAGGATTGGATGGCGTTTCCACATACACCATCCTTATCGATTTATCTTTCTTTAAAATATCCTCTATAGATTCATGATCATTGAGGTTGGTAACAATCGCAGTGACATCAAATGCAGGAAGAATTTTTTCAAGTAGTTCATCGGTGCCGCCATATAATGAATAATGGGTAAGCACTTTTTGGCCCTTTTTTAAATTCATAAACATCAGTGTGCTTATGGCAGCCATGCCGGAAGAATGTAAAATGGCTTTTAGCGGTATGCTTTTGCTTCCGTGATTAAACCCTTCCATCGCCGCAATTTTTTGTTCTGCTTCTGAGGCGTTGGGATGTCCAAAGCGCGCATATTTGTACCCTTTTTCTTCGCCGCTAAACCTTTTCATACCTTGTTCGGCATTGTCGAAAACATAACTGCTGCTGGCGTAAACGGGCGTCACGTGTGCGTGAGTAGATTCTTCCTGGTGGCCAGCGTGTATGGCCAGGGAGCTGAATCCGGAAAATATAAATTCTTTTTCCATACTTTAGAGAATTAAAAATATTTTAAATGAAAGAAAGTTATGGTACACTGTCGGAAACCATCAATGGTTTAAAAAAAGAAGGATACGACCTTGATTTTAATATACCGGAGGAATGCCTGGTTTGCCACGAAAAAAACAAAACTCTTTCGCGATGAATTTGAAATAGACAAAGTGTACCGCTTCGAAGGAGAATCAAATCCCGACGATTCATCGGTGTTGTACGCAATCTCTTCACCGAAGTTCAAGCTTAAGGGAACGCTGGTAAACGGATACGGCATTTATGCTGATGCAGCGTCTTCAAAACTTGTTTCGAAACTGAATGCGCATCATTAACCTTCTGCTGCTTCTTCGCCCTTTTTGCCAAGTTTCACAATGTCGCCACTTTTGAATAAAATAGCCTGTAATGTTTTTTTCCATTCAGGCTTCTTGCGAAGCAAAAATTCAAGGTCCATTCCGAAGTGTTTGAACTCCTCCTGCTGGGCGTCGTGCATGATCGCCTTTGCATCTTTATCTTTTTCCACAGATAATCTTTGTTCATACCAGCCTATCGCCTCTGCTTCTTCAATTAGCGAGGTACACATTCTCGCGAATGTTCGCACTTCTTCTGATAGTTCATCTGCCGGTTCGTGATACTGATTGGTAGCCATAATTAATTGATTTTTTTTGTTGCTTTTCCGTTCTTAAGTATTTCACTTCATCTGGCCACACTGCCATTAATGCATTATTACATTTCTGTCGGATATAGTAAGCATTTGCTGCGTGTTATTAATACTTAAAAACTATGTGAAATAATAATTAATTTGCAAACAGACGAATGTAACATACGAATATTTCATGGCATGAAAATACAGCAAAAATTGAGTTGCGCAGCGTGTTTATCGAAGACAAAATGGTGAATAGAAATATTTGGTACCGATATTTATCCTAAATGGAATATATTTTATTAATGTCCGGGGTACCATTCGCGAATGCGAACGTCAATTTTCGCATTGGATGAAGTGATTATTTTTTTAAATTTATTTACGTCGCTCAATCCATTTTCGCCACGGTAATGATAAGGATACACAATTTTTGGTTTGAAGGCAAGAACCGCACTGGCGGCTTGGTAAACATCCATGGTGTAGGGAAGGTTCATGCAGATAAAGGCAATATCAATACCCTGGAGGTTACGCATTTCAGGAATGTCTTCTGTATCGCCGGAGATGTAAATTTTTTTGTCGCCTATGGTAAGTACATAACCATTGCCGCGCCCCTTTGGATGTCGAGAATCGGCAGCTTCCGGCAAATTATACATGGGTATCGCCATTACTGAAATACCGGAAATATTTTTGGTATCGCCATTATTAAGCACAACGAGTTGCCTATTATTGGGATTTTCCATTTTATCGGCAACCGCTTTTGGAACAACAATGATCGTATTTGTTCCCTTAACAGCGTCGATAGTTTTTGAATCGAAGTGATCACCGTGTATGTCGGTTACAATGATCATATCAGGATCTTTCATACCACTAAAAGCGTTTGCACCGCCGGTTGGGTCAACATAAATTGTACTATTATTTGTAAACAATACAAATGTTGCGTGTGTTACGGGGTGAATAATGATTTGGCCAAACGGGTTTTGTGTTGGAATGGTATCTGAACCGCCTATCTGGGCATCCAGATGTGACCCTATAAAAAAAGAGAAAAGGAGATAAATAAATTTCATTCTCATGTGCTGGTAATTTTAATTATTCTTTCGTAAATCAGGCAGTGGTACAATGGAAACCGCTGCACCATCTCCTTCTGCAAGATCCAATTTAATCCTGGAATTATCTCCTTCCATTTTGGTAATTACCTACGCTTCAGGATTTGTTTCCCAGTTTGCGGATGCATCCTCTGCCAACTAAGTGGCAATTTATCCGGTGATATAAAAATATTCTATACAGTGATGTTATAACCGGTTCCTTCTATAACCTCATCTCCTACTCCCTGTTTTATAATTTTCATGTCGTGTATCAAACGCTGTGTGAAAAGCGCGATATCAAAACTGTGCACGATAATGTTCGCCCCTTCTTTTACCCATTTTACCTGGCGCTCTGGCTCAAGAGAAAAATGAATGCCTATCGATAATCCTTTTCCTCGGGTGGTATGAATAATCTTTTTTACCGCAGCTTCAAAGACCGGATGATCGTACATTTCAGGCACTCCCAAACTTACTGACAAATCATGCGGACCAATAAATACACCATCCAATCCCGGAACCGATAATAATTCATCGAGTATATTCATCGCGGCAACGCTTTCAATATTAGCGATGCATAATTTACCTTCGTTGTGTTTGTCAATATAGGCTTTCATACTTTCATTCAGTACTTCTTCGCCGATGATAAGTCTTTGTAAAAATGCACCTTTAATGGGTTTGTATTTTACTGCGCCCACCAGGTCGCGGACCTGGTCAACTTTTTCAAGATAAGGCGCCACTACCCCCGTTGCGCCTGCATCTAAGGCCTGGCTTGCTAAGTAAGGATCGGGGCTTGGAATACGTGCAATGGAAGCAATGCCAAATCCTTTTAATACCTGGCAAAGTTTAGCGAGGTCGGCGCGGTTCATGGAAATATGTTCCGTATCGATAAAGGCAAAGTCAAGGCCTGCTTTCTTTAAACTCAGCGGCCAGGATGGCGAGGTAGAAGAAAGACAGGTTCCATAAACGCGTTTGCCGCTTTCTAATTTTTCTTTTAATGTCATGATAAATTATTTATTCACCACATTAACAGGTTTGCCCTGTTGATATGCAGAAAGATTTGTAATTGCAGTTTCCATTAATCTTGTCCTTGCTTCTTTTGTGGCCCATGAAATATGCGGCGTAATGATGCAGTTTTTTGCACCGAACAAAGGGTTTTCTTTTGGTGGAGGTTCAATGGAAAGCACGTCGAGGGCGGCACCTGCAATGGTGTCGTTGTTTAACGCATTTGCAAGGTCGTAGTCATTAATAATTGGTCCACGCGAGGTATTTATTAAGAAAGCAGAACGCTTCATGCGTTTCAGATTTTCTGAATTGATCAATCCTTTTGTTTCATCAGTCAATGGACAATGGATCGAAACCACATCAGATTGTTGAAGCAATACATCTATCGAACCCCATTTAAAATTTTTCCGATGCACCTGATCAGTTTGTGTTCTGCTTTGGGCAATAATATTCATACCAAATGCCGTTGCCACGTCTGCGACTTTTTGCCCTATTGTTCCAAATCCGATGATACCGATCGTTTTATCCGCAATTTCAATCAGTGGAAAATCCCAGAAACAAAAATCAACCGAGCGCGACCACTTTCCATTCATCACCGAATCGCTATGCCGCTGGACATGATTTGTAAGTTCCATTAATAATGCAAAGGTCATTTGCACCACCGATGAAGTACCGTAACACGGTATGTTGGAAACAATTACGCCGTTCTTTTTCGCCGTGTCGGCATTAATTATATTATAACCCGTTGCAAGTACACCGATGTATTTTAATTTGGGTAGTGCATTTAAAATATCAGCGCCTACAGGCGTTTTATTTGTAAATATTACTTCCGCATCTTTTGCACGCTCCACCACTTTATCCTGCGACGTTCTGTCGTGTATGACAAGGTCACCCAATTTCCTCAGTCCCTCCCAGCTAAGGTCGCCTGGGTTTAAAGTATATCCGTCTAAAACTACTAAATTCAAAATAT
>JBDTMM010000017.1:0-13735 GCA_039934275.1 Flavitalea sp.
GCGTAATGGATTTGGAATGCATCAAAAGCATAGGGCAATAATACTACAAAACGGGCGGTATATTTGTTAACCTGATGAAACAACTACCTGATGAAACAACTATTCATATTTTCCATTTGTGTTTTGGCGACCCTGCATTTATTTTCCCAAAAGGGCTATGATATTGCCGTGAACCTTAAGCCCTTTAAAAACGCTTACGTTTACCTCGGTTATTATTATGGTAAGGTGAAGGCGCTTTCCGATTCGGCCATGCTCGATAGTAATTCCACAGGGCATTTAAAGGGAGATTCCACACTCAAAGGTGGAATTTACTTTGTCGTTTCTCCTAATAAGCAGATATTATTTGAAATGCTGATCGATTCAGATCAGCATTTTACCGTTGAAGCAGACACTTCAAACCTGCCAGCAAGCGTAAAATTCAACGGCTCGGCAGAAAATGAACTGTTCCAGCAGTACTCGGCCTTTGCGGGTAAAACTGGGAAGCTCATCGGCGAAGTATCGCTATTGTATGCCCAGGCAAAATCAAAAAAGGATTCCCTGCTGGTTGCATTCGAAAGCAAAAAACTCGGAGATCAGTTACAACGCTACCGTGATAGTATCAGCGCCGTTCACCCCGATCTGTTCTTAACCACACTGTTCAAGGCGATGAACGAGCCGAAAATTCCCTCCGCCAAACAGCAACCCGGTGGAAAATATGATTCCAATTATGTATATCATTTTTTCAAGAGTCATTATTGGGACGGCATTTCAATGAATGATGACCGGTTGGTAAGAACGCCTTTTTTTGAGCCCCGGTTACTGAAATATTACGACAACCTCATTGCGCCAAACGCCGATTCCATCATAAAAGAAACGGATGCCATGTTATTGGAATCAAGAACTGCAAAAGATATGTATCAGTTTTTGATGGTGACCTTTGTACAGAAGTACATCAACCCAACCTATATGGGTCAGGATGCAGTGTTCGTGCACCTCTTCGAAAAATATATCAATACCGGCAAAGCCGAATTTTTTACCCCGCAATACAAAGAGTTCGCCACCAAAAGAGCCTATAGCCTGATGGCGAATTTAATCGGACAGCCCGCACCTGCACTTGACATGGTGGACACTGCAAATAAACCTTTGCCGTTATATAGCATAGCAGGGCAATTTACGGTTATCTGTTTCTGGGACCCTACTTGCTCTCATTGTAAGGAAATAGTGCCTAAAGTAGATTCGATTTACGAAGCGAAATGGAAAAAACTCGGAGTGCAGATTTATGGGGTAAAGGTTGATGGAACCCAGGCAGAATGGGTGAAATTTATCGGCGAACATCACTTAAAAGGATGGAAACATGTGTACCAGCCATCATACAAACAGGAACAGGAAACAAAAGCGAACAAACCCAGCTATAAACAATTGTATGATGTGTATCAAACACCATTGTTATACCTGCTCGATAAACAGAAACGAATCATCGCAAAAAAGCTGTCCTATCTTCAAATAGACGAAGTGATCAATGCAAAAATTCAAACCACGAAATAAATATAAAAATATGCTCCTGAAAATCATTGCGTCAACCGGGCTGGGTTTATTCACCGGATTAGTTACCAGCGCGCAAAACCTTTTCACCTATGGCAATCACGGAGTTAGTAAGGCAGAATTTTTAACAGCCTATAACAAGAATAATAACGACAGCTCCGCAAACAAAATATCATACGCCGAATACCTCAACCTCTATACAAAATTCAGATTGAAGGTACAGGCAGCCACCGATGCAAGAATGGATACCACTGCCGAACAGCGCACGGAACTGGACGCCTTCCGAATTCAACTCGCCGAAGGATTTATAAAAGACGATGCAAGCATGAAGTTGATGGTGGACGAAGCCTCGGAAAGAAGTAAGAAGGATATTTATTTATCACACATTTTTTTCCCGGCAAGCTCAGGATCTACGAGTGAAGAGCTCACCAATGCCCAAACCAGGATTAAAAAAGTATACGAGAGATTGCAGAAAGGAGAAAGTTATGAGAAACTCGCAGCAGAACCCGGAGGTGCTAACCTTGGGTACATTACCGTTTTCGTGTTGCCGTATGCCATTGAAAATATCGCTTATGCAACCCCGGTAGGAGGTTATTCCACTCCATATCAAAGCAGCGCCGGCTTTCATATTTTTAAAAATATGGGCGAAAGAAAAGCAGTGGGAAAAATCAGGGTAGCACAAATCCTGCTTACCTATCCACCGGATGATAAATCCGACGAAGCAAAAAAAACATTGACTACAAGAGCAGATTCAATATACAACGCGCTGCAGGCAGGAGCAGATTTTGCAACACTCGCCGGAAAACTGAGCAACGATAATCTCTCTTACCAGGCAGGCGGACAAATACCCATTTTTGGCGTTGGCCAATACGATAGCGTTTTTGAAAACCAGGCGTTCGCACTTGCAAAGGATAGTGACATCAGCAAGCCTTTTTTCACCTCATTCGGTGTTCATATTTTAAAAAGAATCCAACTAACCCCGGTTGTTGAAAACAGTAATAATAAAGAATGGCGCGAGAATATAAAAGAGCACGTGTTGCAAAGCGACCGAATGCAGGTTGCGCAGGTAATGTTATTAAAAAATGTGCGCGAAACGATAAAAAAAGATGCACCTCCAAAATATTTGTCCACCGATACCGGCACACTCAATTATTATCGCAACCACCTCGAAAAGTACAATCCCGAATTTGCGGGCCAGTTGAAAGAATTCCGCGAAGGAAATTTATTGTTTGCCATCATGCAGAAAAAGGTGTGGGACGCCGCTTCCGCAGACAGTGCCGCCATTCTACAATATTATAAGGAACATCTCGATAAATATTCGTGGGATAACAGTGCGAATGCATTAATCATCACCTGCATAAACAGAACCATTGTTCCAACAGCACAGAACCTGGCGAAAACAAATTTTGAATCGTGGAAAAAATGGGCTGATCATAGCAATGCACAAATGCAGGTAGATTCCGGCCGCTTTGAATTGTCGCAAATACCTGTTCGCGAAAGAACAAATTTTACCGAAGGATTAATAACTGCGCCAGTTTCAAATGACCAGGACAGCACCGTTACATTTGCCTACATTATTAAACTATACAAAGAGAAACAACCCAAAAATTTTGAAGATGCTAAAGGGTCGGTTATCAACGATTATCAATCCTATCTCGAAGATCAATGGATAATCGAATTAAAAAAACGATACCCCATTAAAATCAACAATGATGTATTGCAGGGTTTGAATAAATAATTACACCAGCTCCTTTACTACGTTCCAGATCACTTTTGGTTTTCCGAGTGTGTAATAGTGAAGAACGGGCACGCCGGATTGCTTTAGTTCTTTTGATTGTTGCAACAGCCATTCTGCGCCCACTTGTTCTACATCAATATCAGTTTTACATTTCATGATCTCCAAGCTCAGTTCATTAGGAATATCAACAAAAAATGTTCTGGGCAAAACAGATAATTGTTTTTTATTCGTGATCGGTTTAAGCCCCGGGATAATAGGCACATCAATACCAGCTGCTCTTGCCTTATTTACAAAATCAAAATATTTTTTATTATCAAAAAACATTTGGGTTACGATATAATCGGCGCCGGCATCCACCTTTGCTTTCATGTGTTTGATGTCGCTGTCCATGTTTGGTGCCTCAAAATGTTTTTCGGGGTAGCCGGCAACGCCGATTGAAAATTTGGTGCGGAAACCATCGCGGATATCTTCTTCGAGGTAAATGCCATTATTCAGGTGCACCACCTGTTTTAAAAGATCGATGGCAAAACGGTGACCATCGGATTCCGGTTCAAATAAGGATTCATTTTTGGCGGCATCGCCTCTCAACACAAGCACATTATCTACCCCGATAAAATTCAGATCGATCAGCGCATCTTCCGTTTCTCTTTTGTTAAACCCCCCGCAGATCAGGTGTGGAACCGCATCAACGTGGTAATAGTTCATGATCGCCGCACAAATTCCTACGGTACCTGGGCGCTTTCTTACCTCCACTTTGTCAAAGGTGCCGTCGGCCTTTTTCTTAAACACGTGCTCACTCCTGTGATAGGTAACATTAACAAAGGAAGGTTTGAATTCCATTAGCGGATCGAGGTGTTCATATATGGAATTGATCGTTTTACCCTTTAATGGAGGTAATATCTCGAACGAGATCAACGTATCCTTTGCCTGCCTGATATGGTCTATCACTTTCATAAGCGTGCAAACATAGTACAGGAATTTTGTATGACAATACTCTCTTTGCGGCCATGGTGTAACCTCTGCATCCTTTCCGATACTCATTCAATGCAATCTGGGGTGTCGCAAAGGACGTAGAGAGGTTATAAATCGGTATTTTTGTTCAAAGCGATTGTTTTGACAAGCGAGATACACACCAACCAGTTGATTAAGTCGTACAGAAGCCGAACCGTTGTAAACGAAGTTTCAGTAAACGTGAAACAGGGCGAAATCGTAGGGTTACTCGGGCCAAATGGCGCTGGTAAAACCACCACGTTCTATATGGTGGTGGGGTTGATAAAACCCGATGAAGGAAAGGTTTTTCTTGACCAGCGGGACATTACCAAACTTCCAATGTACAGACGCGCACAATTGGGCATTGGCTACCTGCCACAGGAGGCATCCGTTTTCAGAAAGCTATCAGTAGAAGATAATATCCTCGCCGTTTTGGAAATGACAAAACTCACTAAAGGTGAACAGCGTCATAAACTCGAAGATCTGCTCGATGAATTTCACTTACATCACGTTAGAAAAAATAATGGCGACTCCCTGAGTGGTGGGGAAAGAAGAAGAACCGAAATAGCCAGGGCGCTTGCCGTTGACCCGAAATTTATTCTGCTAGACGAACCATTTGCAGGCGTGGATCCCATCGCCGTGGAAGATATTCAGGCCGTTGTAGCCAGGTTAAAGTTCCGAAACATCGGCATATTAATTACCGACCACAACGTAAATGAAACCCTCTCCATTTGCGACCGCGCCTACTTATTGATCGAAGGAAAAATATTCCAGCACGGCACCGCCGAAGAGCTTGCAGAAAATGAACAGGTGCGCAGATTATACCTTGGAAAAAATTTCGAACTGAAAAGAAAAGACTACCTGCACGAGGAGGCGAGGAGCGGCCTGTGAAATTGTTATCGCCTGCCATATCTGGGCTTGCACGGTTGCGTTTATGGCGCATCGAAGCATGGAAGATGCACCCTCATGATTCGCAGCGCGAAGTATTGCAGGACCTTGTTACTTCGGCCCAATACACCGAGTTCGGCAAAAAATACAACTTCTCAAAGCTCTTTAACATCCGGGCGTTCAAACAAGCCGTTCCCATTCATGACTATGATGATATAAAACCATATATCAATCGCATTATGCACGGTGAAGAAAATGTGTTGTGGAATACGCCGGTCACCTGGTTCGCAAAAAGTAGTGGCACTACCAGCGATAAAAGCAAATTCATCCCAGTTACGCAGGAAAGCCTTCAGGACTGCCACTATAAAGCGGCAAAGGATGTACTCACCTTATATTATTGCTTCAACCCCGACTCCGACCTGCTTACAGGCAAAGGTCTTGTTATTGGAGGTAGCCATACCATTCACCAGGTTAATCATGAGGTACAATATGGAGACCTCAGCGCAGTGTTGCTGCAGAACTCACCATTTTGGGGAAGTTGGATTAAAACACCGGAGTTGAGCATTGCACTGATGGACGAATGGGATACAAAAATTGAAAAGCTCGCGCGCGCCACCATAAAAGAAAATGTTACTTCTATTTCGGGAGTACCCACATGGACGATGGTGTTATTCAAAAGAATTCTTGAAATGACCGGCAAAAAAAATATGTCGGAAGTTTGGCCTAGTCTCGAGCTTTACATACACGGGGGCGTTTCCTTTAAACCCTATCGCGAACAATTCGACAGGCTTATAGGAAAAAAAATTAACTACCTCGAAATGTACAATGCGAGCGAAGGATTTATTGCCGCCCAGGAAAATCCAAACGACGAAGGACTTTTGCTTTTTGTGGATCATGGTATTTTTATGGAGTTTATGCCTGTTGAAGAATATGGCAAATCCAGTCCCGAAACAATCGGCTTGCGTGAAGTGCAAACAGGGAAAAATTATGCGCCGGTAATTAGCACAAATGGTGGTTTATGGAGATATTTATTAGGCGATACCATTAGGTTCACCTCGCTGAATCCATATAAAATAATCGTAAGCGGAAGGCTCAAGCATTTTATAAATGCCTTTGGTGAAGAACTGATTGTTGACAATACCGATAAAGCTATTGCCATGGCGAGCAGAAATTGCAACGCCATTGTAAACGATTATACCGCTGCGCCTGTGTATTTTGGTACAGACAATAACGGTGCTCACGAATGGCTTATCGAATTTGAAAAAGAACCCACAGATATTGATTTATTTACAGAAGAACTTGATAAGGCATTAAAGAACCTGAACAGTGATTACGAAGCAAAGCGCTATAAAAATATTGCGTTGGGCCTGCCCATTATAAAAATCCTGAAAAATGGGTCTTTCAATAACTGGTTAAAGAGTCATGGAAAACTTGGCGGGCAGCATAAAGTGCCGAGGCTTAGCAACGAAAGGAATTTTGTTGAAGAGATAAAGGAGTATGCGCTATAATTGCATCCTGAAAACAATAACGAATGAAATTACTCGAAAACAAAACCGCGATAATAACAGGTGCGGCCCGCGGTATTGGTGAAGCCATCGCAATAAAATTCGCAGAACACGGCGCCAACATCGCCTTTACCTATGTTAGCGAAAGCAGCGCGGTAAAAGCAACCGCACTGGAAGAAAAATTAAATGCATTTGGCATAAAGGCGAAAGCATACAGAAGTAACGCTGCCGTATATGCGGAAAGTGAATCCTTTGTAAACGATGTTCTAAAAGATTTTGGGAATATTGATGTTTGTGTGAATAACGCCGGCATTTCAAAAGATAATTTATTACTGCGCATGACGGAACAGCAGTGGGATGAAGTTATAGCCGTAAATCTTAAAAGTGTCTTCAATATTACCAAGCAAGTGATAAAACCAATGATGAAAGTAAAAAAGGGGTCCATCATTAACATGAGTTCTATCATTGGTATTCGCGGAAACGCCGGACAGGCGAGTTATGCATCGAGCAAAGCAGGCATAATTGGTTTTACAAAATCGATAGCACTTGAATTAGGCAGCAGGAACATACGCTGTAATGCTCTTGCACCGGGGTTTGTAGAAACGGATATGACCCATACGCTTACAGAAGGGGAAGCAGCAAAAAAATTTCTCGAAAAAATTCCTTTGGGCCGTTTTAGCAAGGGCGATGAAATTGCCGATGCCACGTTATTTCTTGCTTCGGAAATGAGTTCTTATATCACCGGCCAGGTGATTAGTGTTTGCGGAGGTTTGAATATTTAAATTTTCTGCTAGACTTTTTCTTCATTTTTCACCGCATTTTCAATGTGTTTATCTGGCACTATCCACAATATGGCTATGAAAATAATGATGGCGCAGGAAATGTAGGTGTTCACAAAAGCTAAACCAATTGCCAGGGAATAACCTATTAAAGAAGCAATTCCTTTTTGCATCACTTTTTTATAGGCAGCCGCCATTTTTTCGGTGAAAGGATTACTTTTTTCAATCGTCATTTGCAAAATGGTAAATGCAACGCCGCACATTAAAAGCACTATCGCATAAGCCACAATGGTATTGGGTTCCATGTGATTCTCTCCCATCCACGATGTAACCAAAGGAACGAGTGAAAGCCAGAATAGCAAATGAAGGTTTGCCCAGATGATGGAAGAATTAACTCGTTTTACCGCGTGCAGTAAGTGATGATGGTTGCCCCAGTAAATGCCCACATAAATAAAGCTGAGTATATAACTTAATAAAACGGGTCTTAGTTCCGCTAACGAATGCCACGAAGTATCGTGGGGAACCTTTATTTCCAGCACCATAATGGTGATGATGATCGCAAGTACACCATCGCTGAATGCTTCGAGTCTAACTTTATTCATTTAGGCTTTGATGATTTTATTTCTTTAGTGCCGCGATTGCCTTTTTAGTGTACTCACTCGTGGCAAGCTTACCGCTTATTTCCGCACGTTCCACCAGTAATTTATCCCAGTGTTCGGTGCCTTTCCACAATATTTGTTTGAGGTCGGTCATTGCTTCGGGGTTTGAATGCGATAGGGTGTGCGATAATTTCAGGATCGATTCGTCCATGTCTTCTTCGCTATGATGAAGTTCTGAATACAACCCTTTGCGTTGCGCCCATTCCGAATTACGCCAATGAGATGAATCAATCGCAAGCGAACTAAACGCCGCAGCTCCAATCTTTCTTTCCACGACAGGAGCAATTACAAACGGGCCGAATCCAATTGACAACTCGCTCAATTTTACGTCGGCACCTTCCAGTGCAATGGCATAATCACACGCTGCGGCAATTCCCACTCCGCCCCCAACGCATTTACCATGTATGCGTCCTATTATCAAACGCGGGCACTTGCGCATGGCATTGATCACGTGTGCGAATCCACTGAAAAAACCAAGCCCTTCTTTTTCACTCGTTATGGCAACAAGCTCTTCAAAAGCAGCGCCTGCGCAAAATGCTTTTTGTCCGGCAGAGCGTAATACGATAACTCTGGTATTAAATGCGGTTCCCGCAGCATGTATGGCAAGTGCAAGATCGTGCAGCAATTTTGCAGGCAATGAATTGCTGCGAGGGTGATAAAATTCAATGGTGGTAACGGATTGGTGCGTTTCTGATTTTACATATCCATCCAAATCGTGGGAACCCATATTCTAAATAATTTAATTTCTTCTTCTTACTAAAGTTAAGATAGTTGCCACAGCAACTTCTTCATTTAATTCGTCTTTTACCTGCACCAGCCATTTCACTATTCCTTTTGGAATATCGTTTTCACCCCCTACATCCTGGGTCATCTTTTGTTTACAGGTTAGCTGAACACCAATTGTGGCACCGGCATATACGGGCTTCAGGAACCTGCACTCTTCCAGTCCGTAATTTAATAATACGGGGCCTTTTTTCGCATCTACAAATAACCCCGCAGCTGCGCTGAGTATAAAATAACCGTGCGCCACAGGTTTTTCAAACATTGTCCCATCCAGTGAAGTATGATCGGTATGCGCATAAAAATGATCCCAGCTCACATTTGCGAAGTTTACAATATCCGCTTCGGTAATGGTACGCTTGTGCGTTATAACGGCATCGCCTACCCGCAATTCTTCAAAGTATTTTCTAAAAGGATGCTTTTCATCTTCATGAACGGCTGCATTTGCATAATACACATTTGCCGTGGCCGATAAAAAGGAAGGTGATCCCTGAACCGCAACGCGCTGCATATAGTGGGTAACTCCTCTCACCCCGCCCATTTCTTCTCCACCTCCAGCCCTGCCCGGCCCCCCGTGAACAAGTGTTGGCAATGGTGAACCGTGCCCTGTGCTTTCTTTTGCACACCCACGGTTCAGTATTAAAATTCTGCCGTGATGAGTTCCTGCCCCATAAACAAAATTCTTTGCTTCCATTTCATTGTTGGTAACAATAGAACTTACCAGCGAGCCCATTCCTTTATTCGCAAGCGCGATGGCTTCAGAGGTTGTTTTATAAGGCATGATGGTACTTACAGGTCCGAATGCTTCCACGTTGTGCGGTTCTTCGGATTGAAAAGGGGTTTCGTTTTTTAGTAATAAAGGGCCGATGAAGGCACCTGTAATATTATCCGCATCTATAAGTTCAACGGCATCTGGTGAGCCGTAAACAATTTGGCAGGAGGTTAATAGCTTTTTAATTTGCTCCCTTACTTCATTGCGCTGCTGCTGACCAGCGAGTGAACCCATTCGCACATTTTCATTTAGCGGATTACCGATGGTAGTTTGTCCAAGAGATTTTCCAATCGCTATCCAAATGTCTTCCATTTTGTTTTCAGGTACAAATATCCGTCGTATCGCCGTGCATTTTTGTCCGGCCTTAACTGTCATTTCCCTTTTTATTTCGTTTAAAAATATATCCCATTCAGGCATACCAGGTTCCACGTCGGAGCCCAGAACAATGCAGTTAAGTGAATCCGCTTCGAGGTTAAAGGGAACATTGTTTTGCATGATGGCGGCTCCCGCCTTCAGCTTCATTCCTGTGGTTGCCGAACCGGTAAAGGTTACCACATCCTGAGATTGCACATGCTGGAGGAGGTCGCCGGCAGATCCGCAAATCAGTTGCAGCGCTCCGTCGGGTAATATGTTCGACTGAATAATTTTACTGACCACTGCTTCGGTTAAAAAAGAAGTGACGGTTGCTGGTTTCACAAGTGCAGGCACACCCGCAAGAAAATTGACAGCTATTTTTTCAAGCATACCCCATACCGGAAAATTATATGCATTGATGTGTATAGCAACGCCTTCTTTGGGAATGAGTATATGCTGCCCTATAAAATTTCCATTTTTACTGAGTGGAACCGGGTCGCCATCAATATAAAACGGATCATCGTTAAATTTTTTTCTAAGCGAAGCATAAGCAAATAAATTTCCAATTCCTCCTTCAATATCTATCCAGCCGTCTTGCCTTGTGGCGCCGGTTTCATAGCTGACCATATAAAATTCAGCAAGGTGTTCTTGTAAATAAAGAGCAAGCGCTTTCAGCATTCTTCCCCTTTCGTGAAAGGTCATTTTGCGCAGGGCTGTATTTCCCTTTGTGCGTGCATAATCGAGAATGGAAGCGTAGTTGAGCCCTTTTGTGGAAGCAACTCCAATAAGGTTTCCGTTTACTGCATTGTATATTGGCTGGCCCTCTCCATCGCCCTGTATCCAGCTTCCCGTAACATAATTCCGGACTGTGTTCATGGTAAACATTAAGTAAAAACGAAAATACTTTAAATGATATTAATGTTCGTGGTGATATATATTTGTTGTTATGAAACGATGTTTATTAATGATCTGCATTTCAACTTTGGCAGCCTGTTCCGATCCCCAGCCAGCAGAAAGGGCGAATGGATTTTCGGAGAATATTAAGACTGCTGAAGATTCCGTGATGCATGAAGTAATGGAGGCCCATGATGTAGCTATGGCCAAAATGGGCCGGTTGAATTATTTTAAGATCAGGATCGATTCTCTTGCCAAAACAAATTTATCCGCCGGCTTTAAGCCTCCTCTTAAGGATCTGCGAAACAAACTCGATACAGCAGAAGATCATATGCAAAGATGGATGGGTGAATTCAATCTTGATTCGGCACAAAAAGATGGACCGGCAAGAATGCCCTACCTCGTTAGCGAAAAGGAAAAAATATACGCAGCGCGCGACCTGATGCTTAAAAACGTGGCAGAAGTGGATTCGGCTCTAAAAAAATTATAGCACCCTTCTCGTTTCTATTTCGCGGGTAAGGGCATCGAAAATATTTTCAATATTTCCCTCGCCTTTTATTCGCACCACTTTATCGAACTGGTCGTAATAACTCGCTACCGGGGTGGTTTTATTTTCGTATTCCATGATCCTGGCCTTTATCACATCCTCGCTAACATCGTCAGAACGACCGGAGGTTTTACCCCTGTTCAGTAATCTTTCTATCAATTCTTCCTGGCTAACAAGCAAAGCGAGAACCATGCTGATTTCAGAATGATGTTCGGCGAGCAATTCATCCAGGGCTTCGGACTGGGCTACCGTTCTTGGGAAGCCGTCGAAAAGAAAGCCCTTTGCGTCAGGATTGGCTTTCAGCGCGGAGCGTATCATGCCAATTACTACCGAATCGGGTACCAATTGCCCGCTATCCATGTATTTTTTGGCCTGCAAACCAAGTTCAGTCTGGTTAACGATTTCCTCGCGAAGGATGTTTCCGGTTGATAAATGGATAAGTCCGTATCTATCGATCAGTTTTTCCGATTGTGTTCCTTTACCGCTACCCGGGGGGCCAAATAAGATGATATTAAACATGCAGGTGATATAAATTTAGTTTTCGGAGGGTAAATATAATGTACGCGCCTTGAAATCCTTTAACAAAAAATATAGGGGCGGTACGGTGATTGCATCACCTACGGCAGCCACATAATCGTAAATTTGCAATAGGAAAAAACAAACTATGGACAAGGACAAAAAACCAAATAATCCCGCCTATTCGCGTGAAGATAATTCCAAAATAAATCTAAGCAACCAGGAATGGAAAAATATCCTACCCGCTGACGTTTACCGCATTGCGCGCGAAAAGGGCACCGAAAGACAATGGACAAGCGAATTTGAAACATCAAAAGAAATTGGCACCTACTATTGCGCCGTTTGCGGAAACCCACTTTTTTTAAGTGATACCAAATTCGAAAGTGGCTGTGGCTGGCCGAGTTTTTACCAACCCGTATCAAAAGGAAGTATTATTTACGAGGTGGATAATGCTTTCGGCATGAAGCGCACGGAAGTAATGTGTGGAAGGTGTAAATCGCACCTCGGTCACGTATTTGAAGATGGCCCACCACCAACGGGTTTACGCTACTGCATCAACGGTGTAGTGCTCGACTTTGAAAAAGCTCAGGAAGCTGAAAAGAACTACGATAAGTCTCAGTGATCTTTCATTCATTTCGTGTCTTGTGGGTCAAATTCAATTAATGTTTTTTGAACTACTAATGCACCAGAAAAACCTGAACCCATTATCTTCGCGGCCGTGCGAAAGCAAAAAAAAAATATAGTTCTGCAAAATATTTTGGTAGAAGATTATGCCGCCGAAGGCAAGTCTATTGCCCGCGTTGAAGGGAAGGTCATTTTTATCGAAGACGCCGTTCCGGGCGATGTTGTAGATATTCGCCTCGGAAAAAATAAAAAAGACTGGGCCGAAGGCCGCACGATAAAATTTCATTCTCTTTCACCGGATCGCGTAGTTCCATTTTGCCAGCACTTTGGCGTTTGCGGAGGTTGCCAATGGCAGATGCTTCCTTATGGCAAACAGCTCGAGTACAAACAAAAACAGGTAGCCGACAATCTCCAGCGCATAGGAAAAGTTCCGCTTCCATCCTTTGAACCCATCGCAGGCGCATCGCCCGTAACCAATTACCGAAATAAACTGGAGTACACCTTTAGCAACAGGAGATTTTTATTACCCGAAGAATTGCACCACGAAGAAATCAGTTCTCAAAAAAATGTTGCCGGCTTTCATGCGAAGGGTTTGTTCGACAAAGTGGTAGATATTGTCAAATGCCACCTTCAACAAGAACCCACCAATTTAATAAGGCTGGCCGTTCGTGAATTTGGTCTGGAAAACGGATACAGCTTTTACGATATCCGAGAACACACCGGTTTTTTGCGCACTATGCAGGTAAGGATCTGCAGAACGGGAGAGATTATGGTAAACATTATGTTCGGCCAGGAAGACAAACAAAAAAGAATAGCACTGCTTACCTATCTGCGGGATTCTTTTCCGTCCATCAACACCCTTTTATATACTATCAATCTTAAACTGAATGATAGCATGTACGACCTGGAACCCGTGATATTTTATGGAAAGGGATTTGTGATTGAAACCCTCGAAAATTACCAGTTTAAAATTGGGCCAAAGTCTTTTTTTCAAACCAACACCTCACAGGCCGAAAATCTATACCGCATTACCAGGGATTTTGCGCAGCTCACCGGCAACGAAATTGTGTACGACCTGTATTGTGGTACCGGCAGCATTGGAATATTTCTTAGTAAAAATGCAAAAAAGATCATTGGTGTAGAGATGGTAAAGGAGGCCATCGATGAT
>JBDTMM010000018.1:0-13580 GCA_039934275.1 Flavitalea sp.
ATAATTAATTACATCTTCTACATCTTTTGGGCCTGGGTAATAGTCTTTAACACCCGGTTGCAACCTTATGTAACTGGTAAACTGCGGGCAAATGACAATATATTCATAGGTTACTCCGCCAAATTTTTGAGTGAACAGGTAGGTATTGCGTTCTACGCGTCCGGGGATGGCTTTATAAGTAAGGGAGTCGCCGCCACGATCTTTAAATAACCTGCACAGCTCAAGTGCCGTACCCAAACCTTTTGACGCGCCGCCATGGAAATAAATAATGACCGGATATTTTTTAGTTTTGTTTGCAGTAAGCGAATAGCCTGCCGGCAGGTATTCTAGCAGCCCCCGCCAAAGACCGGTGTTGCCAATATTAAGATTGCTGATCTTTTTTTCTTTCAGGGTTGGAAAGTTCCAGAGCGGGTTCCACAAGTACTTGCGACCGTTCGCGGCAGTAATTGGATACCTGTTATCGTAATTTACACAATTGGTTTGGGCAGCTACTGTATAGCATGTCGATAACAGCACTAAAGAAAGTGTGAGGGATCTTAGAGGGGCAAACATGGTACTAGGGTTTAGTTGCAGTTCCCGCGGGCTGGAGGAATAAGTCTTTAGGGGGATATAAGATAGTAAGGAGTACCAAATTAATAATATTATTGGGATTTTGGATAATCGAAGAAAAAAAACTCGTTTTTTTCTGTCCGAAACTCCTTCCAGTGGCTAATCGGGCAATTTACGGCAAAAATCGCGCAGGTAGGCATATGATCGATATGGGTCGACGTAAGAACGTTTGCAAAGTCAGTTATCCCGGTGTTATGAGAAAATACCGCGATGGAAGACGCATATTCCGGAGCATTTTGAATTGCCTGAAGAATTGCCTCCATGCTGGCGATATATAATTCAGGAACGATAATGATTTTACCCGCAGAAACCTGGAATGTAGAAGCAAAGAATTCTGCGGTTGACCTTGCCCGCTTGGCCGGGCTCGAAAGAAATGCATCGATTGAAATTTTTTTATCACAAAGGCGCCTGGCCATTTCCAGCGCATTCTGTATTCCTCTTTCATTCAGTGGACGTTCCTTATCGGTAACGTTGAAATTTTCCCAACTGCTTTTTGCATGCCTTACCAGTAGCAGGGTTTTCATAGATGGTTAAGGTGGTATTATAATCCACTTGAATTAATATAATTGATAAGTGAAGCGGTATTCTTCACCTTTAATTTCTTTAAAATATTGTGCCTGTGCACTTCAACGGTTTTTATAGAGATTTCCAGGCGCTCAGCTATTTCTTTTGATGATAATCCGTCCCTGATCTGATTGATCACCTCAATTTCCCTTTCGGAAAGCTGGTTAAGCCCGGCGGTATTGTCTTCTTCACTCAACATTTGGTCGGACAGTATGTTTTTTACTTCCTGGCAGATGTAAATATTGCCTGCGTTCACTTCCATGATCGCGTCAAGCATTTCCTGGCGGGGAGAATTTTTGGTGACGTACCCCTTTGCACCCATCCGGAGCATCTTTTTTGCATAGGCCGGCTGTGAGTGCATGGATACAGCGATTACTTTTGAACCGGGTGATTGTTTTCGTACCATTTTCAGTACATCGAAGCCGTTCATAGGCGCCATGTTAATGTCGAGCAGAATGATGTTGGGCCGTTTATCTCGGGCGATGTCTATTGCTTTCTGGCCATCGCCAACTTCAGCAATTACTTCGAAATTTTCATTTCTTCCAAGCAGGAAAGACCATGTTTCCCTAATAAGCGTGTGGTCATCGACAATTAATACGGAAATTTTTGCCATTGTATTTTGTTTAAACCGGAATTAAAATTTTTATAGTGCAACCGTTTCCCGGTGAACTTATTATTTCTACGGAACCCCGGTGAACTTCAGCCCTGCTGGTGATATTCATCAGTCCAATTCCCTTTACTTTTTTACGCGGATCAAATCCAACGCCATTGTCTGCAATGAACACGCTTAGTAATTGTTTTGTACCGGTAATTTTAATCTCAACCTGCGTTGCTTTTGAGTGTTTAAAAATATTATTCATCTGTTCCTGGATAATACGGAACACCATTAATTGTATTCCTCTGGGTATGGATGTTTTTGTAAAGCCTGAGGTGCGGAGTTTTATATCGATTTTCTGGGAGACCTTTTGATTATTGATCATCTCCATTATCGCTTCCTTCAAACCAATGTCACCGAGTGATGGAGGCACCAATGATTTGGAGAGAATTCTTATCTCTTCAATTGCGCTTGAAATATTTTCGTGACTTTTTATTATTAGTTCTTCGCTGATGTCCTTTTCGTTCTGGGCAATATCGAGATACATTTTTGTAGTGGTGAGTATCTGGTTGATATTGTCATGCAGTTCCCTTCCTAATTCACCGCGCTCCCTTTCCTGTGCGACAATAGCGGCTTCTGTTACCTGGCGTTGTCTTGCAATTTCATTAGCCGCAATCTCATTTTGTAATTTTTTCCTTTCGGTAATATCCATCATCGCACCGATCATCCGATAAGGTTTGTTTTCATGGTCAAATACGATATAACCACGGTCGAAAATTATTTTCTCGGTCTTATCGGCGCAAATAAACCTGTATTCATCCCGCCAGCTTTCGATTCCTTTTTCTATATGCTGGTTTACATTTTTTACAACACGGTCGTAGTCGGAGGGATGTATGTGTTTTTCCCACCATTCCAAATCATGGGAAATTTCTTTTTGAGTATATCCAAACATCGCTTCAACAGAATCGTTCCAAACTACCGCACCGGTTGCGAGGTCCCAATCCCAAATTGAATCATTAGTAGCTTTCGAAACGATATCCAACCGTTCTATGCTTCTCCTGAGCGACTCTTCAATATTTTTTCTTTCTGTAATATCCCTGCTTATTCCAACCAGCCCAATGATCTTATTATCCTGTTCCTTTAAAGGAACTTTTGTAGTTAGCAGCCATTTTTTTTCGCCTTTTTTGCTGATCACCATTTCTTCCTGGTCATAAACGCCTTCACCGGTGAGAAGTAATAATTTATCACGAGCCAATAATTTTCCAGCAGACTCGGCATCAAAATAATCCAGAACGGTTTTGCCTATCGTTTCTTCTTCGGTAGCGGCTCCGAATAATTCAACGTTTGCCCGGTTATTCAGCACGTGTCTTGAATGGGTATCCTTCACATATATATAATCAGGCAGGTGGTCGATAAGTGTTCGCAGGAGGTAACGTTCGCGGTCTAGCTTTTCCATGGCATCGTTTTTTTCCGATTCCACTTTTTTTATTTCATTAGCGTCTGTTCCAATTGCCCGAAATCCCGAAACTTTTTCTTTCTCCTTTATTGCAAAAAATTCCCAGTGAATCCACGAAGTACTTCCGTCGTCATTCTTTACCTGCAGATCCGTCACTACACTATTGCATGGATCCTTTAGGCAGCCATTTATGGCCTCGTTAAAAAGTTCAATGTTTTCTTCGGTCACTACCGATTTGAACGATGTGAATGGACTAATTTCTCTATTGCCGTAAAAGATTTCTTTAAATAGCTTGTTGGCGTAGGTGTAGTTACCTTCCGCATCCGTAGTAAAATAGAATATACTGCGCGACTGATTTAGGAAAGAGGATGGATTCGCGACCGGTTCCATGGACATTGTTTACATAATCAAGTTACCGCAATTCTTTCAATTAAATTGCTTTCAATCATTTACAAAATAAATAAAAGTCCGCTTAATCAGTAACCTCTAACATTTTTGCCTTCCATGAAATTCATGAAAGCTTTATTTACCACCCTGTTTCCCCCGGGAGTTGGGTAATTACCGGTGAAATACCAGTCACCGGTATTCGTTGGGCAGGCCCTGTGAAGCGATTCAATAGTTTGAAAAATTACCTGAACAGGGAAACGAACTCCCTTTGGAGTTATAAGTTCCGCTATTTTATTCGAAATTTCATCGGTTGTAAACATTTTATATAATTGCTGCACCACATTTTCGGAGTGCAACAATCCTGTGCGCTGCAATTCTTTGCATTTTTCCAATAATTCCTGCAGGCAGTGTTCCTTATTGCGGTCCTTCATTAAGTCTATGGCGGCCTTAAAGGCGATGAAGTCGCCGAGTTTGCTCATATCAATGCCGTAGCAATCAGGGTATCTAATTTGAGGGGCAGAGGAAACCACGATGATCTTTTTCGGTTCGAGCCTCGCCAGCATTCGCACAATACTTTCTTTAAGGGTGGTACCGCGTACAATTGAATCGTCTATCACTACAAGGGTATCCTCGCCTTTATTTACTGTTCCATAGGTAATATCGTACACGTGCTGCACCATTTCGTTACGGCTAACGTCTTCCGTTATAAAGGTGCGCATCTTCACATCCTTGATGGCAATTTTCTCTGTCCTGATTTTTCGGTTGATCATCTCCGATAGTTTTTCTTCGGAAAAGTCGCCGTTCCAGGATAATATCTTTTCAATCTTAACCTTCTTCAGATAATCGTCAACACCTTTCCATAGTCCATAAAATGCTACTTCGGCGGTGTTGGGTATAAAAGATAGAATGGTATTTTTTGTATCGTACTGAATTGCCTGTAATAGCTGGTCGCTGAGGTTATAACCAAGGGCACTTCTTTCACGATATATCTTTTCGTCGCTGCCTCTTGAAAAATAGATCCTTTCAAAACTGCAGGCCCTTCTTTCTTTTGGTTCAATGAGCTGCTCCACGCTGATCTTTCCGTCTCCCTTAACAATCAACCCGGTACCCGGCATTAATTCTTTCACTTCATTTTCACCTACATTGAAAACGGTTCTTATTGCAGCCCTTTCGGACGCTGCAACCACCACTTCTTCATTTACATAGTAATATGCTGGCCGTATGCCGTGTGCATCGCGAAATACAAATGAATCGCCGTTACCAAGCAATCCACCAACCGTAAATCCACCATCGAATAGCGAAATAGATTTGCTTAACACTTTTGTTACGTCGAGGTCGCCGGGTGATTCTTCATCGGCCTTTACCATGAAATGATGAATAACTTCCATCATCGCAGCCAGATCGCTTTGTTTTTGAAATACACCGGGTTCGATATTTACCAGTGCAAAAAGTTCGTCTGTATTAACCAGGTTGAAATTTCCCGCGAGCGCAAGGTTACGGGCGGGTATGGTGTGCCTTTTTATAAAGGGGTGGCAAAATTCAACGTTATTTTTTCCCTGTGTTCCATAGCGCAGATGCCCCAGCAACAATTCACCCAAAAAATCTATATGACCCTTCATGAGGCCGGGGTGAGAGGTAATGTCTGGCTGGTATTTCTGAAGTTCGGCGAGATCGCGGTTGATGCTTGAGAAAATGTCCTCGATGGGTTGACTGTTGCCGCTCCTGATCCGATGCAAAAAGGGATATCCGGGTTCTGTGTTGAGTTTAACCGCTGCTACTCCCGCGCCGTCCTGTCCACGGTTGTGTTGTTTTTCCATCAGCAGGTAAAGCTTGTTAAGGCCCCACATAGCTGTGCCGTGTTGTTGCTGGTAATATGAGAACGGTTTACGCAGACGAATGAATGCCAATCCACATTCATGCTTTATTTCATCGCTCATTTGTTGTGCGAAAGTAAATTAATTTATTGATTAGTCGATTGGTTGATGAAATTCACGAGCGACGCCGAATTCTTCAACTTGAGCTTTTTCAATACGTTATGCCTGTGCACCTCAACGGTTTTTAGCGAAATATTAAGGGTTGTTGCAATTTCTTTCGACGATTGCCCCTCTTTTATAAAATTGATGATCTGAATTTCGCGTTCCGTCAGCGTATTTACATTGGGCATTTCCCTGCTTTCATCGAGTACCATTTCGGAAATGTTGTTTTTTATCTCTTCGCAGATATACCTGCTACCTTCGTTTACTTCGAGAATGGCCCTTATCATTTCTTCCTTTGAAGAATTTTTGGTCACGTACCCTTTTGCGCCGATTTGTAACATTTTTTTTGCATACGCAGGCTGCGAGTGCATGGATACTCCAATCACTTTTGTATTCGGAGATACTTTTCTTATTCTCTCTGTGGCTTCAAAACCAGAGATAGGCAGAATATTAATATCCATCAGCACAATATGGGGACGTTTTAATTTGGTTTCCTCTACGGCCTGTTCAGAGTCACCGCATTCTGCGATCACGTTAAAACGGGAGTCGCTGTTTAAAATGTAACTCCAGGTTTCCCTAATTAGTTTGTGATCGTCTGCAATCAGGACATTAATCTTTTCCATAACTTGTTTTTTGTGTTACAGGGGAATCAGTATCCTTAGTTTACACCCATTCCCAGGTGACGTTACCATGTTTATTTTACCATTAAAAAGTTCTGCCCTGTTAGCTATATTACTAAGTCCTACGCCTTTATTATTTTTTGCTGCTAGCATATCAAATCCCTTACCGTTGTCGGCTATGGACAGATGAATGCAATTCGGTTCTGCTACCATTTCAATTACAAGATTGGTAGCTTCTGCATGTTTAAGCACATTTGTTACCTGTTCCTGAATAATGCGAAAAAGCATCAGTTTTATTTTTTCCCCAATAATGCCCTCTATATTTCCTTCATTATAAAACTCTACTTCTATTGCTTTTGTAAACCGAATATCGGAAACGAGATCATCTATTGATGCGATTAATCCAAGATCATTAAGGCTCGAAGGAACGAGTGATCTTGAAATATTACGAATCTCTTTAATTGCAGTGGCTATGCCTTCAGCACTTCTACCAATTAAATTAATTCTTTCCATATCATCGTTCCTTGCTAATTCGAGATATAATCTTGCCGTGGAAAGAATCTGGTTCACGTTATCGTGCAATTCATAGCCAATATCCGCTCTTTCTTTTTCCTGAGCATCCACTACTGCCTGCGCAACTGCCTTGGTAGCCTCAAGATATCTTTCATTTTCTATTGCGAGTAATTCCTGGTTCCTGAGCAGTTCTGCTTTATCTTTTTTGAGCTGAGTGATATCCGTGAATGAAGCCACCACCGCATCGGGTTTTTCGCGCTGATCTGTATAATAAAGCGGCACGGTGTTCAGCGATATCCAACAAAATGAACCATCGCGCTTATATAAACCAAGCACCACATTTTTAAAAGACTCACCAGTGTTCATCGTAATATAACTCGGATGAGATGTTATAGGAAAGGGTGACTGGTCCTCATGAAAATAACCGTGCTGATTAGAAAAAGAATTGTAACGCATGATGTCTTCCTTCGATACGTTGAATATTTTTTCCGCACTCCGGTTGCATGCCACAATAAATCCTTCTTTATTGATCAATACTGCCCCTTCAGCAAGTGCATCAAAAAGTGAACGGTATTGTTCCTCGCTTATTCGCAGCGCCATTTCTGAGGTGCGTAAATTTTCGAGGATCAGTTGCTGCCGGGTAATATCATGTGCAAATCCTATGATGTGAAGGCCGTTTCCGCTTTCGTCGTAAAGACAAACTGCAGAACAATCGACCCATTTATAATTTCCAGATATGTCCATGACCCTGAAAACGATATTGGCCGGGGCCTTACCCATTTTTAGGAGAATACCAAAGGTTTCGGCGCAAAGAGAAAGGTCATCCGGATAGATTATGGTAGAAAAGTGCGCGCCAACGATTATATCGTTTGTTATTCCCAGTAATCTTTCAAATTCACCGGAAACAAATAAAAAATGGCCTGTTATATCCACTTTAAAGATGAGTTCGGTGGCCTGAACCACGATTTCCCTGTATTCGCTGTTGATGACTTTTAAAGACTGAAGATTTGCTTCAAGTTCGGCGATCCTGTTCAGTAGAATTTGGTCTGAACCGTCCGGTGGTACTGACTTCATTGAAGTGGCACCACCATTTGTTATTGATATCGGATCTGGATTATTGATTCTAATTAGGTTAGGAGTACAAGTATAGCGTAAATGCCAGCTTTAAATTGTTCCAAAGTCCTAATTTATCCGCTACTAAGGGTTTCCCATTAAATTAATTACCTGCTTTCGCCGCGAAACGGAGCCAATTCTTGAGTTGCTGGCAATTAGTGTAATCGCTGTCAATCATGAGGTAGTAAGACGGGATCTTTTCAGCGAACCATTTTTCGAGCGCTTCTTGCTTTTTAAACTCGATGGCCCTTTGTGAAACCCTGTCGTAATCATCCTTCAGGTTTTCGCGATGGGGTTCGGTGCGAGATTTGAGATAAGTGATGCGCACTCCTTTTTTCCCCCTTTCGTCGGTAAAAACGTAAGGCTGAGAATATTCACCCACTTTCAGGTTTTTAAGCACGCCTACAAGGTCTTTATCCAGCTGGTCTATGGTAAGGAAGGTACCGTTTGAGCCTTGCCTCATACCTCCGGTAAATTTTGAGTTATCGTCTTCACTGTACCTATTTACGGCTTCGGGAAATCTTATTTTTCCATTGATCAGATTGGACCGGATGGAATCGAGTTTCTTTATGCTTTCGTTGGTTTCGGTTTCGGTAACCTTCGGAATTAAAAGGATGTGCCGAACCACGGCATCATCACCGGCCCTGCTCACCATTTGGATAATGTGATAACCGAATTTTGATTTGAAAACGGGAGATATCTGTCCTTCTTTCAACCTGAATGCCTGGTTGATAAATGCGGGATCCCATTGTTTTTCGGTACGGTTAATATTATAACTTCCATCGCCCTGTGCTTTTCCAGGATCGTCGCTGTATAATTGAACAAGGTTGCTGAACTGTGCCTTTCCTGATTCTGCCTGTTTTTTATATTCTTCAAGGTCGTCCATTGCGAGTTTTTCAAGGTCACGGCTGGCTTTTGGATACGAAACTATTTCACCGATCTCTAACTCTGATTCGTAAAAGATCAGACTGTCTTTTGGTATTTTATCAAAATAGGCTTTTACTTCCTGTGGGGTGATCTTTACGTTTTCGACGATCTTTTGCTGCATCTTTTTATTTAGTTCCTGCTCACGGATTCCGGGTCGGAAATCTTCCTTCAGCTGGTAAACCGTTCTTCCGGCGATTTCTTCCAGTGCTTCTTTTGAACCATATTGATTTACGAAATAACGGATACGATTGTCTAGGAGTGCTTCCACTTCTTCATCGGTCACTTCAATAGAATCTCTCTGTGCCTGAACCACCATTGCCTTGGAGATCAGCTGCTGCTCCATGATGTAACATTCAACGTTTGGTGGTACCTGAGTTCCCTGGCGGGTGAGATCATTCACCGCATTTGTGATCTCGGATTGCAGGATCACTTTGTCTCCAACAATTCCAATGATCTTATCGGCGATCACTTTGTGCTGCGCCGACAATGAAGTTACAGATACACATACGGCAATTAAGGCGATGATCTTCTTCATACCATTCAAAAATAGACCTGAAAGGTCATAACTAAAATGTAAAATTAGAAAGTTCTGTTATAATGTTCTCTTCACTTCTTCTTCTTCATAGGCTTCGATAATATCGCCCACATGTATGTCGGAATAGTTCTTGAAAGTGATACCGCATTCCATTCCTGAACTAACGTCTTTTACGTCGTCCTTAAAGCGTTTCAAAGAACCGAGTTCTGCTGAAGCACCTTCTCCAGTAGGATAGATCACGATACCGTCGCGTATGAGCCTAACCTTAGAATTCCTGTAAATTTTTCCATCGAGCACATAACAGCCTGCCACATTGGCCTTATCAAATTTGAATACGTTGCGCACTTCCACATTCGCCACCACTTTTTCCTGAATCTTAGGCTCAAGCATGCCTTCCATGGCGCTCTTGATTTCGTCTATCACATTGTAAATGATAGAGTATGTTTTGATTTCCACGCCTTCTGTTTCCGCAAGTTTGGATGCCTGCAGTGATGGACGAACGTTGAAGCCTATCAACACCGCATCGGAAGCCGTTGCCAGCAATACGTCACTTTCCGTAATCGCACCAACGCCCTTGTGTACCACACTTATCGCAATTTCTTCAGTAGATAATTTCTGTAATGAATCGCTCAATGCTTCAACGGAACCATCCACATCACCTTTAATGATCAGATTAAGTTGTTTGAAGTTTCCGAGTGCGAGCCTTCTGCCGATTTCGTCAAGTGTGATGTGTTTCTTGGTACGGATACCCTGTTCACGGAGTATCTGTGCGCGACGGTTAGCTACTTCTTTTGCTTCTGCCTCATCGTCGTAAACCTTGAATTTTTCACCTGCCTGCGGTGCACCATTCAATCCAAGTATCAATACAGGTGTTGATGGAGGTGCGTCATCGGCACGTTTGTTCCTTTCATTGAACATTGCTTTTACCCTACCATAGTTCTGGCCGGATACAACAAGGTCGCCGATATGGAGCGTACCATTTTGTACAAGAACAGTTGCAACGTATCCGCGCCCCTTATCTAAAGTAGCTTCAACGATTGTTCCTGTCGCTTCCCTATCGGGGTTTGATTTGAGGTCGAGAATTTCTGCCTCGAGTAATATTTTTTCAAGGAGCTGGTCAACATTCAATCCTTGTTTTGCAGAAAGCTCCTGGCTTTGGAACTTACCGCCCCAGGCTTCTACAAGAATGTTCATATTAGCGAGCTGCTCGTATATTTTTGCGGAATTTGCTCCGTCCTTATCGATTTTATTGATCGCGAATATCATTGGAACATTCGCCGCCTGTGCGTGGCTGATCGCTTCTTTTGTCTGAGGCATCACAGCATCATCGGCCGCAATAACGATCACGGCAATGTCGGTAACTTTGGCACCACGCGCACGCATAGCCGTAAACGCCTCGTGACCGGGTGTATCGAGGAACGTAATGTGTTTTCCGTTTGGAAGCGTTACCTCATAAGCACCGATGTGCTGGGTAATACCACCGGCTTCACCTGCTACCACGTTTGCACTGCGAATATAATCGAGCAATGATGTTTTACCATGATCAACGTGACCCATGATGGTTACAATCGGTGCGCGGGGATCGAGATCTTCAGGGTCCTCTTCTACCTCCATTTCTTCCATTTCCAATTGCTTCTCCATGTCGATGAATTCAACATCGTAGCCAAATTCGTTGGCCACAAGTTCTATTACTTCCGCATCGAGACGTTGGTTGATGGACACCATGAGGCCGAGGCCCATACATTTTCCAATAACTTCAGAATAACTCACATCCATCAGGTTCGCGAGTTCGCTTACACTGATAAATTCGGTAAGCTGGAGCTTGTTATCCTGCAGGTCATCGCCGCCAGCGTTTTCCGCAACTTCATCGCGTTTCGCGCGACGGTATTTTGCTTTGAGACTTTTTCCTCTGCCACCGGAACCAGCAAGTTTTGCCTGGGTTTCACGAATTTTATCCTGAATTTCTTTTTTGTCTATTTCTTTCTGTTCTCGCGGCGCAAACGGAGTTCGGCTTCCTCCACCACCTCTTGCAGACGGTTGACCGGTGCTTGGTCGGAAATCCCTGCGCATTCCACCACCAGTAACTGGTGCTCCAATCGGGCGTGATGGTGTTGCCGGTGCATCACCATCTCTTCTTTTAAAGAGATCATTGCGCTGGACAGGTGTATCCTTTCTTTGAATAGGAATACGTTTTCGCTGTCTTTTCTCGTCATTCGCATTTGGCCGGCTTTCGCCCTGCACTGGTAATTCTATTTTACCAAGAATTTTTGGACCTTCCAATTTTTCTGCCTTGATATTTGTGATCACTGGACCTGCTTCCGGGTCCTCAGTTATTTGTTCTTCTATTACCACGGCTACCAGCACTTCTTCTGAAGTTGCTGCTACTTCCGGCTGAGTGATTTTTAATTCTTCTGAATCAGTTTCTGCCGCAACTCGGGGTGTTTCAGTTGGCTTTGCTTTTTTGGAAGTTTTTGGTTTTGCCGCTTCGGTTTTTTCTGATTTAGCGGGCGTTTCAGCCTTTATTTTGCTGCTTTTTTTAGGTCTTGTTGATGAATCAATAGCAGACAAATCGATCTTATCGAACACTACCGGAGACACCACTTCTGGTGCTTCGATCTTAATGTGTTCCGGCTTATTTTCCGGTTCTTTAACCGGTTCCGGTTGTTTAATTTCTTTTGGTTCGGGAACTATTACTGGCGCAACCGGTTTCACTTCCACAACAGGTGGAGGTGTGGGTTCTGGTTTTGCCGCTTCGGGCTTATGTTCCTTTGCTTCTTCAGCAGCTTTTTTAGGATCTTTTCTGAAAACAATAGCCTCGTCTTCTTTTCTTTTTCTTGCTTCGACTGCTCCCTTTGGAAGATCTATCTGGTCACTTTTCAATTTGGCCACTTTATCGCTCTGGAACTCCTGCTGGAGTGAGCGGTACATATCTTCAGATAGTTTCGATGTAGGTTTCAGATCGTCCTTGCTAAATCCTCTGGCCAATAGAAAGTCAACCAAGGTATCCTTACCTACGTTGAATTCTTTGGCTGCTGCCATCAATCTGGGTGTTGTTGTTTCTGCCATTCGTTATTTTAAGACAATTATTTTGTTCGTTTGCTGTCTGACCTTTTTAACTTTTTATTAATTATTATTATTCTTTGTCAAATTCAGCCTTCAAAATTTTGCGAACATCTTCGATCGTTTGAATTTCGAGATCCGTTCTTCTTTCCAATTCTTCCGGAGTAAGCGCGAGTACGCTGCGTCCTGTATCGCAACCGATCCTTTTAAATTCGTCGATGATCCATGTTTCGATTTCATCGCTGAATTCTTCCAAATCGATATCAAATTCCTGAACTTCTCCTTCCGTATCACGGAACACATCGATCGTATAGCCCGTCAATTCCTGCGCCAACTTAATATTCACGCCTTTCTTTCCAATTGCCAAAGAAACCTGGTCGGGTTTAAGGTATACATTAGCATGCTTTTTCTCGTTGTCAAGCTCCATACTTGTTATGCGCGAAGGAGTGAGGGAACGCTGGATGAGCAATTGTGTATTATTGGTCCAGTTGATCACATCAATATTCTCATTTTTCAATTCACGAACGATGCCGTGGATGCGGCTTCCTTTCATCCCTACGCAAGCGCCTACAGGATCGATACGGTCGTCGTAAGATTCTACTGCAACTTTTGCTCTTTCTCCCGGTTCGCGTACAATTTTCTTTATTACGATAAGTCCATCGAAAATTTCAGGCACTTCAATTTCAAGCAATTTAGCAAGGAATAATGGTGAAGTACGTGACAGGATGATCACGGGCGAGTTGTTTTTTAACTCTACCTTTTTGACCACGGCACGTATGGATTCCCCTTTTTTAAAGTAATCCTGCGGTATTTGCTCGGATTTTGGAAGGATCAGTTCACTGCTTTCTTCATCCAACAGCAAAATTTCCTTTTTCCAAACCTGGTAAACTTCGGCACTGATAATTTCGCCGGCCCTTTCTCCATATTTTTTTACGAGTACATTCTTTTTAAGATCACTAATACGGCTGGCGAGGGTTTGCTTTGCAGCTAATATCGCGCGGCGGCCAAAATCCATGATGTTTATTTCTTCATACAGTTCTTCACCTACTTCAAAATCGGGTTCTATTTTTTTTGCTTCACTATAGGGAACCTCTGCAAGGGGGTCGGCCAAGGCACCATCGTCAACGATCATGCGCCTTCTCACAATTTCAAGGTCACCCTTTTCGGCGTTCACGATAACGTCAAAATTTTCATCGCTACCGTATTTTTTACGGAGCAGCGTTTT